>JAXDIC010000212.1:0-2783 GCA_034664185.1 Thermoleophilaceae bacterium | reverse complement strand
CAGGAGTGTTACGGGGGCGATGCCCAGGGGTCTAACCTGCGCTCATGGGGTTCCGGTGGGGGTGGATCGTGGCGACGGTGGCCGGACTTGCTCTGGCCGCGCCCGCCAACGCCACGCGCCTCGAGACGTTCACGACCACCAGCGCGTACGTGGACCCGTCCAAGCAGAACTTCAACCACCCGCCCGGGACCGATCCGGGCCGCCCCAACGCCCTGCGAGTCAACGTGCTCCTGCCGGACGGCTACGACGGCAAGCGGCGCTTTCCGGTGCTCTACCTGCTGCACGGGCACGGCGACGCCTACGACTCGTGGATGAGCCCCCAGCAGGGTCAGCTGACCAGCGTGGCCAAGGGCTTCCCCGGCATCGTCGTGATGCCCGAGGGCGCGCGCGGCTGGTACACGAACTGGTGGAACGGCGGCAGGCGCGGCGCGCCCGCCTGGGAGCGCTATCACCTGGACGAGCTGATCCCGCTGATCCAGAGCCGCTACCGGATCCTGAGCGGCCGGCGCTGGCACGCGATCGCGGGCCTGTCGATGGGCGGCGAGGGGGCGATGTACTACGCGGAGCAGCGACCCGGGTACTTCGGCTCGGCCGCGTCGTTCTCCGGGGTGCTCAACCTGGAGCGGCCCGAGTGGCCGACCGGCTTCGACACCCAGGGCGAGAAGCACACGGACGTGTTCGGCGACCCGCAGGCGCAGCAGTTCTACTGGGCCGGCCACAGTCCCACGGCCCTGGTCGAGAGCCTGCGCAACACGCGGGTGTTCGTCGCGGTGGGCGACGGCACTCCCAAGCCCGGCGAGGTGTCGAAGTACTTCGGCGCCCTCTCCGAGGCCGACCTGCATCAGCACGCGAACGACTTCGTGATCGCGGCGCGGGCCCAGCAGGTGGACGTCACGTACGACCAGCGCCAGGGGATCCACGACTGGCCCTACTGGCGCCAGCACCTGGCGGACGCGCTCAAGTGGGGGTTCTTCGGCCCCGTGGCCCAGCACCCGCTCGAGTGGGCCTACACGACCGTCGCCCAATCGAGCCGCGCGTGGGGCTTCCGGTTCGAGTTCGTCAAGCCGCCCGAGGCCGTGGAGACGTTCCGGCTGGAGGGCACCCGCCTGCTGGGCGACGGAGCGGGGACCGTGTCCGTCCGAACACCGGGCGGGGTCGTGTTCAGCGCCAAGCTGCCGTTCAACGTCGCGGTGCCGTCCGCGCCGCGGAACCGCCTTCGCGACCAGCGGCTGCAGCGGCGGCGTGGCCGGCGATGAGCGAGCGGATCGTCTACGTCAAGCCGGGCTGCCCCTACTGCGAGGCCACCCGCGAGCGCCTGCGCGACCAGGGCCTTCACTGGGAGGAGCGCGACGCGACCACGCGCCCCGACTGGAGGGACGAGCTGTTCCGGCACTCCCCGCGCGGGGTCGTGCCGACGATCGTCGAGGCCGAGGGCGGGGTGACCGTCGGCCACGACGGCAAGGGCTGACGCGTCCACTGAGGGCGGCCGGTCGGCCGCCGAACCTGGGTTTACACTCACCCGCCGCCATGGACTACCCGGTCGAGACCTTCACGGACGAGGAACGCGGCCGGCTGGCGCCTCACTTCACCAACCTCGACCGGCCGGTGTTCGCGCTGGTCAACCTGCCGGAGACGGTCAAGGGCGCCCTGTTCGCCCGCTACTCGCGCTACCCCGGCACGCTGCGGCGGCTGTTCCTGGACGAGTTCGCCGACGACATGGAGGGCGCCGCCGCGCGGGCCTTCGACGGCGCGGAGGGCAAGCGCGCGGCCCAGCTGTACCAGCGCATCTTCCTCGGCTACGGCGACGACTCGGTGGCGCAGCTGGGCGGCGCCCACGTGGCATGCGAGTGGGTCTCCAACGTGATGACCAAGGTGCTCCAGCGCGGCAGACTGGCCGCCTACCTGGAGCAGTCCACCCGTTACATCGCCTACCACTCGCCGATGCCGGGCGGCGGCTACCGCTATTGGCGCCACCCGTCGCTTGGGCCCGAGTACGCCCGAACCATGGACGGCCTGTTCGACACCTACGCCGCCGCGCTCCCGCGCGTCGAGGCCTGGGCCGACCGCTCGTACCCCCGCGCGGACGGTGAGCCCGAGGCGGCCCACGCGCGCTCCATCCGTGCCAAGGCCCTCGACCTCCTGCGCGGGCTCCTGCCCGCGGCGTCGCTGTCGCACATGGGCATCTTCGCCAGCGGCCAGGCCTACGAGCAGCTGATCCTGCGCCTCTTGGCCTCGCCGCTGCCCGAGGCCCGCGAGATCGGTGCCATGGTGCTGCGCGAGCTCCAGGCGGTCATGCCCAGCTTCGTCGCGCGGGTGGATCGCCCCGAGCGCGGTGGCGAGTGGGTCGACTACCTGGCGGAGCGCCGCGACACCGCCAGCCGCATCGCGGCCCGGATGGGGCTGGACCGTCCCGCGACCGTCGACCGGGCCAGCGGGCCGTCGGTGCGCCTCCTGTCCGTGCAGGGGTCCGAGGACGACCTGTTGGCCGGGCTGCTGTTCGAGCAGTCCACCGCGTCGGAGGAGGAGATCCGCTCGGCGGTGGGCGTGCTGCCGCCCGACGAGCGGGCCGCCCTCATCGCATCGCTGGTGGGCGAACGCCACAACCGGCGCCACCGCCCCGGGCGCGGCTTCGAGGCCGTGCGCTACCGCTTCGAGGTCGTCTCCGACTACGGCGCGTTCCGCGACCTTCAGCGCCACCGGATGCTCACGATCCAGTGGCAGCCGCTCACCCCGCACCTCGGCGCCGGCGTGCCGGCCGAGCTGGACGACGCGGGAGTGGCCGA
>JAXDIC010000208.1:0-2980 GCA_034664185.1 Thermoleophilaceae bacterium | reverse complement strand
GCTGTCGGCCAGCCCGCCGGCGAGCGAGGCCGCGCTGAACAGGACCAGCCCGGAGACGAACACGCGACGGCGACCGAGGAGGTCCGCGGCGCGGCCGCCCAGGAGCAGGAAGCCGGCGAAGGTGACGGTGTAGGCGTTGACGACCCACTGCAGGTTCTGCTCAGAGAAGTGCAGCCCGCCGCGGATCGCGGGCAGGGCGACGTTCACGACCGAGACGTCGAGGATCACCAAGAACTGCGCCAGACAGGACAGCTGCAGCGTCGCGCGGTGATGAGGGCGCTGCTCGGAGCGGGATACGTATCCCTCGTTCCTCCACAGGGTTGGTGGTACGATGGTCGTCGAACACCGTAGCAAAACGTTCGATGACCGTCGTACAATGAGGGAGATGGGAATGCTTAGTCCCGAAGTGGCGGCACCGCCGCTACTGCACCCAGAGCGCGACGAACTCGAGTTGCCGGCGGTTCTCCACGCGCTGAGCGACCCGGTGCGGCTGCGGATCCTGGCCGACCTGGCCTCCGGCGACGAGCGCTCGTGCAAGAGCTTCGACCTACCGGTGGTCAAGTCCACCTGCACCCATCACTTCCGCGTGCTCCGCGAGGCCGGTGTGATCCGGCAACGGCTCGAGGGCACGACTCGCTTGAACTCGCTCCGGCGCGAGGACCTCGACGCCCGCTTCCCGGGCCTGGTCGACGCTGTACTCGGGGACGCTGCTCCCTAACCGGGCGGCTCCGCCCGTCAGCGGGTCAGGATCGCGGCGCTGCCGGCGGGAACGCGGACGAGATATCCGCCGCTCGGCGTTCTCCCCGGCCGTAGGCTCTCCGTGTCGCCGGTCAGGTGACCGGTGCTCGTCTCCGGGGCGAACGCGCGACCGCCGAGGGTGACTCCGGTCTTGGCCGCCAGGCTCGGGGCGCTCAGGCGCTGCACGGTGGCGTGCCGGTGGCCTCCGGCCGGGAGCGTGATCTCGACCTGGCGTGAGCGCACCGCCGTGGTGTTGATCAGCACAACCCGGGTGCGGTGGTCGGGGGCGCGCGTCGCCCACACCCGCAGCGTTGAGTCGGCGGGAGCGCTCACCCGCACGAGCCGTGACCCGGGCGGCGCCGCCTGCGTGAACGCCAGCAGCCCGTAGTACATCGGCTCGACGTGCGCGCGCCAGCGGCCGTGCCCGCGGGTGAAGTAGAACGGCCGGTAGTAGGCCTTGACGAAGGTGTGGAAGTTGACGCCGTCGACGCCCGCCCGGGCCAGGTGAAACAGGTAGTCCAGCGCCCACAGGGACGAGGCGAAGGTGTCGCTGACGCCGGGCGCGCCCCCGCACGAGACGCTGTTCGTCTCGGCGACGCGCAGACTCGCGCCGCGCGCGTGCGCGGGTGCGACCAATGGGGCGACGGCCGAATCGAACCCGCCGGACGCCGCGGGGGAGAGCAGGTTGGGGATCGACGGCCCGGTCGGCCCGAGCTGATTGACGTAGCAGCGGTGCAATGGGTACAGGTGCAGGGTGGCCACCCGGGCCCGCGGCTGGGCGGCGAGAAAACCCGGGATCCGGGGGATCCAGCGCGGGCCGCCGGTGGCAGGCCCGGCCAGCGGCACCGATGCCGGCAGCAGCTTGCTGAAGCGCGTGAACTCGCGGACGTAGTTGCCGAACCTGTAGCCGCGGCGGCGGCCGAACACCCGGTGGCCGGGCGAGGTCTGGTACCAGGGGATCGATCCGAACAGCTCCGGTTCATTGCCGATCTCGAAGGCGGCCAGCGCCCGGCGCCCCACCCCGCTGAACGCCCTCGCCTCAACCGCCATCAGCCGGGGGCTGTTCGCCTCGAGGTTCAGCCCGAGGATCAGTCGCGCGTCGGTCGCCCCGGCCAGCGCCCGGGTTACCCGCACCCAGCGCTGGCCCAGCGTGAAGCGCGCCCCGGCCGGCTGCTTGAGCCCGGGCGCCCGCACCCAGCCCCAGTCGGAGCTGTCGCCCCCGATCCTCAGCACCGGTCGCTGGTGCGGGGCCAGATTGCGTACCAGTGCGACCAGCACCGGATTGATCGCGGAGGGATCGGTGCCGGCATAGGCCTCGACCGTCGTGAACTCGAGCGACAGCCCGACGAACCCGGGCGCCACCGGGCGACTGATCGGCCGCGCGGAGACGGTGATACGCGCTGCGTCCGCTGGGACCCGGGCCAGGAATGGGCTGCTGCTGCTGTTGTTGCGGCTGCTGCTGCTGCGGCTGCTGCTGCGGAACCCCAGCGCGACAGCGACCGCGGCGCCAGCCAGCGCGACCGCGACAACGAACATCGTGGCCCGGCCCCCCCGGCTGAAGCGGCTCGACACGACGGAGACGATGCTAACGCGAACTGAGCCTCGGCTAAACGGGACGCGGCCCCAGGCGAAGGGCCGCGTCCCGCTCCGCGCAACTACCCGTTGGGCACGAACGCGAATACTCGGCTGGGGCTGCCCGTTCCGCCGACCAGCCGCAGCGGGGAGACCACGACCAGCGCCCCGGTGATCGGCAGCCGCTCGAGGTTGGCCAGCTGCGTCAGCCCGAGCCGGCCGCTGCCGAGCAGGAAGTTGTGCAGCGGGAACGGCGGCTCGAATCCGCCCGCCGCGCCGGCGTCGATCCCCACGGTCTCGACCCCGAAGCCGGAGATCGGGCGCTCGCTGGCCAGCCAGCTTGACGCCTCCACGTCGGGCCCGGGCGTGCGCGGGGAGCCGTCCTGGACGTTCAGGAACGCGGTCTCGTCCTGCGCGCGGGATCCCCAGCCGGTGCGCAGCAGCACCCAGGCGTGCTCGGGAATCCGTCCGTGCTCGGACTCCCAGGCCTCGATGTCGGCGACGGTCAGCAGATAGCCGGGATCAGCTTCGGTCTCCGCGGTCTTGTCGATCACGCACGCCGGCCCGACGAGCGACCGCGGCGGAATCGAACCGATGTCGGCGCCGTTCTGGCCGGTGATCCAGTGGATCGGAGCGTCGACGTGGGTGCCGACGTGCTCCCCGAGGGTCA
>JAXDIC010000199.1:0-15120 GCA_034664185.1 Thermoleophilaceae bacterium | reverse complement strand
CGGACCACAACGCAGAAGACCCGCCTAGACGGGTCCTCGCGTGATGGTCCTGCTGTTCTCGGGCCGTTTCGTATGAAGTGGGATGCCCGATGTGCACCTCTTGTCGGCCCTCCGGGCCGCGGCCTTTAGCCGCCCGGCTACATGGTCTGCAGGAACCCCCAGACCTGGCACTGGCCGACGTGCCCGCCGAGGTTGATGCCCACGTCCGTCTGCCCTGTGGCGATGACGCTGCCGTCGGCCGCGTAGATCCCCTCGCTCTGGGTTCCACTGCTGCTGCCCTCGATGTTGAGCTCGCCTGTGGTGCCGTTCGTCTGCTGGCTGACCCACGTGTAATCGGTGCCGGCGACCATGTCGGCCTGCTCGGTGCTCGCATCCATGGCGGAGTGGGCCGACCCGCGCACCTTCACCTCCACCGAGTCGACGCCCGCGTTGTTGATCCGGCAGATCACCTTGAGCGTGAACGGGCCGAGCACGAAGAAGTCCTGCCCAGTCGCGGTCGTGTCCGGGACACTGATGCTGAACCGCTTCAGGTTCTTGATGGTGTCGGCCGACGAGGCGTTGGTGGCGTGGCTGGCGAGGTCGGCGTTGGTGGCGCTCACGGCGGTGCCTGCCGTGGTGGCGAACTTGACCGAGAGGCCGGGCGCCAGCTTCTTGACCACCTTCGTGGCCTCCTTGTTGGCGATCTTCTTGTCCTGCTTGTTATCCGAGCTCGACGCGGCCACGGCGTTACCGGCGAGCCCTGCTACCAGTGCCACGATGGCGACGATCAGGGCGGGCGACGGCCGGTGACGGAACAAGCGCATCTGACTACCTCCTGTCGGGAAGACTGCAACGTGCACTCTGCCCGCTCGCGGAGCTCAGGTCAAGCTGCTTGAATCCGCGCCGCACCGTGGGCGACGGCGGAAGGAGTGCTGAAGGGTTGGGTCTGCTCGACCGGCTGAAGGGCGAACCGAAGGACGCAGCACCCGAGCGTGCGTCGCTGGCGCGCGACGCCGCCAGCATGCGAACCACCCTCACCGGCCTGCACGCGGAGAAGGTCCATGCCACGGGCACGCGGGGCGATCCCGACCTGCGCGCCGTGACCAGCGACCTGCTCGAGGGCGAGGTTGAGGCACCCACGGCCGACATCCGCTGGCTGATCTCGCAGGGCGTCGACGCGCGCGACTTCTACGAGAGCGAGATCGCGCCCAACTGGGACGGGCTGGACGAGCTCCAGCGGGCGGACAAGCTCGACGGGTTCGTCGAGCTGGCGCAGATGGTCGATTCGTCCCCCGATGCGCTGCCCCGCCAGATGGCGGCTACGGTGCGCACCAAGACGCTGCTCCTGGCCTGGGCGTTCGACGAGTCGCACGGCTTCATCGGCCGCCTGGCCGGCGCGCGCGGCGGCTGACCGCCGCGCGCGGACTCGAACCCGCGCGCCCCGCCGTACGTAGGCCCTGACATGCGCATTCGCGCCCCGAACGGCGGTACGATCCGGCCGTGAGGAGGAGGGACGGGACCGGTCCGCTGATTCTGGCCGCGGCGGCGGTCACCGGAGCGCTTGCGGTCTCAGCGGCCTCCGCGATCGACCTTGCCCTGGGCGCCGGCGTCCAGCCCGACTCCACCGCCGGTGCCGCCGGTGCTCCCGTGGCCGTCCTCCGCGCCACGCCAGCGGCGGCGCTCGTGGGCAACACGATCCTGCTCGACGGTTCAGCGTCGCATGCGGCCGACGGGCACGGGCTCCGTTACACGTGGGACCTGAACGGCGACGGCGTCTACGAGACCGGCACCGGCCAGAGCCCCCGGCTGCGCGACATCCTGGCCACGCCGGGCGCCGTCGTCGTCGGCCTGCGGGTGATCGACGAACGCGGCGCCTACTCGGACGACCACGTGCGCCTGTCCGCCGCCGTGCTGTCGGACCAGACGCTGATGTCGGGCGGCCACGCCGTGGTCGCGGGCGGAGAGCGATTGGTAGCGGCCACGCGCCGAGCGCGGGCGGGCGCAACCGGCGCCGCCTCCGCTCCGCTGCACGCCGCGGCGGCCACCACGGTGACGGTCAAGAACTTCCTGTTCGCGCCAAAGGCGATCACGGTGCACGTGGGCGACACGGTGACCTGGTCGAACCAGGGCCCCCTGCCTCACTCCGCCACAGCGGACGACGGCAGCTTCAACACCGGCGTCATGAAGAAGGGCGGCTCCGGCGCGTTCCGGTTCACGAAGGCCGGCACCTTCCACTACCACTGCATACCCCACCCGACGACCATGAAGGCGACCATCGTGGTGGCCGCCGCCAGCGGCTCCAGCGCGCCCACCACCAAGGCCACCACGCCCGGATCCACGGGCACGGGCGGCAGCAACAGCACCAACCCCGGCACGTCGGGGTCGCACTCGTCCAGCGGCTCGTCACTGCCCCACACCGGGCTCCAGCTGGGACTGCTGGCCGCGGCCGGGCTGGCGCTGCTCGGCAGCGGCGTGGCGCTGCGGCGGCGCCTGGTGCACCGCGGCGGCGCGGAAATCGACAATTAGGGCTTATCATCCCCCGCACGGGGGACGCCGGTCGCGAATTCAAGTGACCGACTCCAAGAGCTTCAGCTTCCAGCGATCGCCGAAATCGGTGCCGACCGCGCGCGCGGTGCTGGCGCAGTTCCAGGACAGCCTCCCGGCCTCCGCGATGTACGACGCGTCGCTCTGCCTGAGCGAGCTGGTGACCAACGCGGTCCAGCACCCCGGCGATCAGGCGGGCGACGAGCTGGAGCTGCGGCTGACCCTCAGCGATGCGGCCCTGCGCGTGGACGTGGTCGATCCCGGAGACGGCTTCCAGCCCGGCGAGCCGACCGCCGGCAACCACCGCGGCTGGGGACTCTACATCGTGGATCGGCTGGCCAGCCGGTGGGGCTCCGAGCCCTCGGAGGGCCGCACCCTCATCTGGTTCGAGATCGACCGCGCGGAGACGGGCGCATCGGGCGCGGCGGCTGACGACCGCGAGTCTCCGCCCGGCGACGCGGACGAAGCCCGCCGCGACGAGGTCGCGAACGCGGTGGCGCGGCTCAAGCTCAAGCCGGCAATCCAGTAGCCGCCGGCCCCGCCTCGGCGTCTGGGACCCTGTGCCCATGACGGGGGTCCTGGCCGCCACGACGTTCGACCGCGTGGCGCTCGTCCTGGGCGGGATGCTGGTGCTCGGGGCCCTCATCTCAGGGCTCGCGCGGCGCAGCTTCCTTTCGCTCACCGCCGTGTTCGTGCTGGGCGGGTTCGCGCTCGGCAAGGGCGGGTTGGACGTGCTCTCGTTCGACCCGCGCTCGGGGTTCGTGGGCGGCCTGGCGCTGGTCGCGCTCATCGTGATCCTGTTCCGCGACGGCCTGGAGGTCGAGGCGGAGATGCTCCAGACGGCCTGGCGCCTGCCGTTCCGCAAGCTGGTCCTGGCCATGCCGATCACCGCCGGCCTGGTGGCATGCCTGACCAAGGCGCTCACCGACCTCTCGTGGACCGAGGCCTTCCTGGTGGGCGCGCTGCTCTCGCCGACCGACCCGGTCCTGTCCTCCAGCGTGGTGACCAACCCGCGCGTGCCGCGCCTCGTGCGCCACTCGCTCAACCTGGAGTCCGGTCTGAACGACGGCCTGGCGTTGCCCGCCGTGGTGGCGCTGGTTGCGGCGCTGAAGGTGGATGGAGGCGACTTCAACTGGTGGCGGTTCGTGCTCGAGGACGTGTCGATCGGGCTGGGGGTGGGGGTCGCGGTCGGGTTCCTGGCGTCGCGGCTGATGCCGGTCAGCCGCGCGCTCGGCCACGAGGTCAGCGCCCACCAGAAGTCGCTGTTCGCGCTGGGGGTCGCCTTCGCCGCGTACGGCGCCGCGGTGCTCCCACCGCACGGCAACGGGCTGATCGCCACGTTCGTGTGCGCCATCGTGCTCGGCATCCTGCGGCCCGACATCCGGGCGTCGTTCGAGACGCAGGCGGAGGACCTCGTCGAGGTGGTCAAGCTGGGGATCTTCGTGGTGTTCGGCTCGCTGTTGACGCTGGGTGGCCTGTTGGACGACGGCCTGGCGGCCGTGGGCATAGCGGCGTTCGTCCTGCTGGTGGCCCGCCCGGTCGCGGTGTTCATCGCGCTGGCGCGCACGCGCACCGACACGGCCACGCGCGCGTTCATGGCCTGGTTCGGCCCGAAGGGCGTCGCCACCATGACCTTCGCGCTGCTCGTGCTCAGCAGCCACATCGCCCGCGGTACCCGGATCTTCAATCTCGCCGCCCTGGCCGTGGTCATATCGATCGTGGCCCACGGGGTGACCGACACCGCCGGCTCGGAGTGGATGGCGAGGCGTGCGGAGCGGTCGGGCTGAGATCATTCAGCCAGCGCACCTCGATCACACGGGAGACGAATTGGAAAGCTGGGACATCCGCTCGCTCGACATACAGCCGCATTCCCCGAAGATCCTCCGCACCGACGCCGAGGCGCGCGTGATCGCCATCCAGCTGTCCGCCGGGGAGCAGCTTCAGGAGCACCAGACGTACGAGCGCGCCTACCTGCTGGTGGCTGACGGCGAGATCGAGGTGGACGAGGGCGGCAAGACCCAGACCGGCGGCCCGGGCTACCTGGCGAACTTCGATCCCAACGAGCGCCGCACCGTGAGGGCCACCAAGGATGCCCGCCTGGTGCTGATCCTCGGCCCGTGGCCGGGGGAGGGTCACCACTCGAACCAGGGGTAGGTGAGGGCGGCAGCGCCCTGCGATAATCCGTCGCCGCGATGGACCCTGCCCGCAAGCGGAAGCTCCGCCTGATCGTCGCCCTGTGCGCCGCCGTCCTGCTGGCCGGCGCGCTGGTCTGGACCAGCTTCGGAAGCGCGACCGAGGCCGAGACGCCGTCCCAGGTGCTGAAGGCTCCGCCCGGCCGCTCGTACCAGATCACGGGCAAGGTGGTGTCCGGCTCCGTGCGCCACGAGGGCCAGGCGCTGCTCTTCCGCGTGCGCGACCGCAACGGGACCGCGTCGGTGCCGGTCTCCTACTCGGGCGTGGTCCCCGACCCGTTCCGCGACGGGCGCGAGGTGATCGTGTCCGGTCAGATGCGGGGCGGCACGTTCGTGGGCGAGCGCGATTCGCTCGTCACCAAGTGCCCGTCCAAGTTCAAGAACACGCCGGGCGGAAAGACGCTCTAGTGGGCCGTGGGGTGGGCCGGTGACCGGCGCCGTCGGCGAGGCGTGCCTGGTCGTGGGGCTGATCGCCGCGCTGTACGCGGCGGGCGCCGCGATCTACGGGGCGCGGACGGGAAGGCGGCAGTACGTCACCTCCGCCCGGCGCGCCATGTACTGCCTGGCCGGCCTGCTGGCGGTGGCGATGGTGATGCTCGAGTCGGCCTACCTGCGCACCGACCTCTCGTTCAAGCTCGTGCAGCAGAACTCGTCCACGGACACGCCCACCTTCTACAAGCTCACCGCGATGTGGTCGAGCCAGGAGGGGTCGCTGCTCCTGTGGGCCTTCCTGCTGTCGGTCTACTCGGCCGTGGTCCTGCTGGCCACGCGCCGCACGCTGCGCGACATCGTGCCCTACGCCACCGCCGTGCTCGCGGGCGTGGCCGTCTTCTTCCTGTCGCTGATGCTGGTGTTCGGGCAGGACCCGTTCGCGCAGTACGCGCACCCGCTGGCGCGCGGGAACGGTCTCGAGCCGCTCTTGCGCAACCCGGCCATGGCCATCCACCCGCCGATGCTGTACGCGGGCTACGTGGGCTTCTCGATCCCGTTCGCGTTCGCCGTCGGGGCGCTCATCACGCGCCGCACCGACGCCGACTGGATCCGCGCCACGCGCCGCTTCGCCCTGATCGCGTGGACCTTCCTGGGGTGCGGGGTGCTTCTCGGCGCGCTGTGGTCCTACTCGGAGCTCGGCTGGGGCGGCTACTGGGCCTGGGACGCGGTCGAGAACGCCGCCCTCATGCCCTGGCTCCTGGGGACCGCGTTCATCCACTCGGTGATGGTCCAGGAGAAGCGCGGGATGCTGAAGCTGTGGAACGCGTCGCTGATCATGGCCACGTTCACGTTCGCGCTGATCGGCACGTTCCTCGTGCGATCGGGCATCCTCGACTCGATCCATGCGTTCGGCGCCTCGACCCTCGGCACGCCGTTCCTGATCTTCATCGGCGTCGTGGCCGTGGGGTCCGCCGGGCTGATCGTGTCGCGGCGCGACTACCTGCGCTCGGAGGGCAGGCTCGACTCGCTGCTCTCGCGCGAGGCGTTCTTCCTGCTCAACAACCTGGTGCTGGTCGCGCTGTGCGTGGTCATCTTCTGGGGCACCTTCTTCCCGCTGATCTCCGAGGCGCTGACGGGCACCAAGCGCGCGTTCGGGCCGCCGATGTTCGAGCGCTGGACCGTGCCGCTGGCGCTCGCGCTGGTGCTGCTCACCGGGATCGGGCCGCTGCTCACGTGGCGGCGGGCCACGTCGCTGCGGCGCGCGCTCCGGTGGCCGGCGCTGGCGGCGGCCGCGGCCCTGGTGCTGCTGCTCGTGGCCACCTCGGCCGGCGACAGCGTCACGTCGCTGATCATGTTCACCTTCGTAGCGTTCGTCCTCGCCGTCGTGGTCCAGGAGTTCGCTCGCGGCGCGTCCGCCCGCCGGACGATGGCCGACGAGTCGTGGCCGGCCGCGCTGGCCAGCCTGGTGGTGCGCAACCGCCGCCGCTACGGCGGCTACCTGGTGCACGCCGGCATCGCGGTCCTGTTCCTGGGGGTTGCCGCGTCGTCCGGCTTCCACAGTCAGCGCGACGTCCAGCTGGCTCCGGGACAGACCACGACGGTGTCCGGCTACACCATCACCTACCGCAGGCCCACCGTGGCCGTGCTGGCCGACCGCTCGGGCACCGGCGCGCCCATCGCGCTCGGTGCCGTGCTGGACGTGCGCAAGGGCGGTAAGAGCTGGACCATGAGGCCGTCGCGCAACTTCTACCAGGCCAACGACGGCAGCGGGGGAGCGTTCGGCCAGTACTTCCTGGGCGAGTCCACCAGCGAGGTGGACCTCAGGTGGGGCCTGAGGCGCGACGTGTGGACTGCCATGCAGCCGGACCCGGCGCCGCTCATGAAGGCGATCGCCATCGAGAACCGCACGCCGCCCAAGTCCCCGGACCAGATCCTGGCGGGCGTGGGCCGTGTCCTGCGCGCCTACCTGAACAACCCCGGCAGCGCCCAGTTCCGGATGGTGGTCTCGCCGATGATCGCGTGGATCTGGATCGGCGGCGCGATCGTGCTCCTCGGGTCGCTCACCGCGTTGTGGCCCACGCCCGAGGCACGCCGGCGCCGAGCGGCCAGCCTCGCCGCGGCGCGCGTCGGCCGCGAGCTGTCGCGAGCGTAGGCTCGCCATAGACTCGGACGCGTGGAATACGCGCTCGCGCTCTTTGTGTTCGGGGCGGGTGTCGCCTTCGTCGTGATCCGTCCGCTGATCCGGCCGGCCAGACCGGGCGCCGCCGACGAGGCTCGGCGGCAGTCGCTGGAGGCCGCCAAGGAGGCCAAGTACCGCGAGATCCGCGACGCCGACCTGGACCACCGGATGGGCAAGCTCTCGGACGCCGACTACCGCGCCACCGACCGCGAGCTGCGTGCGCAGGCGATCGAGATCCTCAGCCAGCTGGACGAGCTGGGGCCGGTCGAAGCCGGCGAGCCCCGTCGCTAAGCTCCCGGTCGATGTACGGCATCCTCGAAGTGACCCAGGTCATCATCTCCGTGGTCCTGATCCTGCTGATCCTGCTGCACTCAGGCAAGGACGCGGGGCTCTCGGGCGCCTTCGGCGTGGGCACCGGCGCCGGCCCGTTCGGCGGCGGCTCGCTGGTGGAGCGCAACCTGGACCGCTGGACGATCGTGTTCGCGCTGCTGTTCGTGACCAACGTCATCGTCCTGCTCAAGATCTAGCCGGCGCGCGCCCCGCCGGGGCGTACGTCCGCCCCCGCCGGGAGGCCTACGCGGCGCTGCGCGCGGGCTCCGTCTCGCGGATGAACTCGGCGATCATCCGCGCCAGCTCCTCGGGCTGATCTTCGGGCACGAACGACAGCGAGTCCTGGATCGTCCGCAGCCTGGCGTCCGGGAACGCGCTGGCCAGCTTCTGCGCGTCGGACAGCGGAAAGACCTTGTCGGCCGCCGCCCACGCGAGCAGCACCGGCCGGTGGAACTCCGCCAGGCGCTCGGCCGCCGCAAGCGTGTGGCGCTTGTCGATTCCGCGCAGCACCTTCATCACGTCGCGGCGCACCCCGGAGTCGCGCAGCGGCTCGGTCCACGAGTCGAGCACCTCCTGCGGCGGGTCCTGCCGCGTCAGCCAGCCGAGCGCCATGGGCGCGCGGCGGACGGCCTTCAGCTTGACGCTCTGCCGCAAGAGCGACATGGATCCCGGCACGTACGCCATCGCCCGCAGGTACTTGAACATGACGGGGAAGAAGTGCTCGTACGCGTCGCACGAGGTCAGCACCAGCCGGCCGAAGATCTCCGGGTGGTTGACGGCGGCGATCTGCGACAGCGCGCCGCCGGTGTCGTTGGCCACCACCGTCGCGCCCTCCACTTCCAGCGCGCGCACGAAGTCGGCGATCAGTCGCGCCAGCCCGGGCGGGGTCAGGTCCGCGTCCTCGCGCAGCGGCACCTCGTGGGCGCCCAGCGGCAGGTCGGGAGTGATGCAACGGAAGCCCTGGTCGGCCAAGAGCGGCACCACGCCTCGCCACAGGTCGCCGTTGACCAGCACTCCGTGCACGAACACGATCGGCTCGCCAGAGCCGCGCTCGCGGTAGCGGACTGTGCCCTGGTCGAGCGTCACCTCGCGCTGCTCCCCGAGTGCCTCGATCCTCGACATGCCCTATCTCCCCTCGGTCGTCCTGGTCGCCTCCCCGCGCAGTCTCCCGCAGCGGCGCGAATCTTCTGTGAGGGACGGCACTGTGCCCGCGCCTACGGCACGCGCACGGCGATGTGGTTGCGGCGGCTGGGACGCTCGCGGTTGCCGCTCTTGTCCACCGCGCGGACCAGCACGCGGTACGGCCCGCTGGTCAGCTTGGCGCGGGTGGTCAGCCGCCAGTTGCGGGTGCCGCGGGCGCGCAGCAGGATCGGCATGCGGCAGCGGCGCAGCGAGCTGAGCGTGCCGTTGGGCTGGAGGAAGCGGCAGCGGTGGCCGGACACGCGCCCAACCGAGACCAGCACGGCGCTGAGCTTTCCGCCGCAGCCGCGATCGCTCGACCGCCCGCGGATGGAGACCTGGCGGACGCTGAGGCTGACGCTGCGCCGCGCGAGCTTCGAAGTCGGTCGCACCGTGTCGCGGCAGCCGCCCCCCACGAGCGTCGGGCCGCTCGACGGGTTGCCGGGCGCGCCCACCCCGGGCAGCCCCGAGCCGCAGCCGACGCCGATCGAGCCCTTCGTGGCCGGCGCGATCTTGGCCGGCGCCGACAGCGCCGGGTAGACGTCGACGTAGACGCGCCGGGCCACCGAGCCGTCGCAGGCGAACTCGACCATGCCCCGAGTGGTGATGTCGGAGGCGGCCTGGTCGATGCCGTCGAAGTCCATCATCCGGCCCGTCTCGGCGATCGCCGTGCCGCCGAACCCCGTCACCCCGTCGATCGCCACGATCCTGCCCTTGCCGGGCGTCAGCGAGCTGCTGCCCGGGTCGGCCAGCCAGACGGCCACAGCGCCCTCCGGGCGCTTCTGCACGGTCCCATCGGCCTTGACGAACCTGCCGGACGGGATCTGCGCGGTCCCATCGGGATGGTCGTGGTCCAGCAACTGCGTCAGCGCGTCGGCCACCAGTCCTGACGCGGTGGGCCCGACGCCCTCCTCCTCGAGCTTGTGCTTGTGGCCCTTCGGATCGGAGCCGGGGTTCATCGCGTCGCACTGGTCGGTGGTGAACGCGCCGGGGGTGCCGGACAGGTACGCCCAGGGCGGCAGCATGTAGCCGATCATGTCGTCGGCCAGGCCGATCTGGAAGCGGAACGCGGCGTGCGCATGCCAGGTGGGGACCCCCGGGTTGGGACGGTTGGGACAGCTTGCCTCGTCGATGCCGAACGGGCTGCCCACCATCAGCGCGGGGAACGCCTCGCCGGGGTTGCCGATGAACTGGAACTGCGGCCCCAGATCCAGCACGCTCACGCCCGTCTTCAGGTCCGTGCCCGCCGGTCCGACCGCCTGGCCGCCGGTATAGCCCGGCCGCATGCCGAACAACCCGGCGGCTATCGCGGCCTTGAAGACGTTGTTCTCGATTGGAGCAAAGAGCGTGGTGCGCCTCAGGTCGGGTTGCCCGAACGGGATCTGTACGGCCTTGGGCGCCTGGGCGGCGACGAACTGCGCGAAGCCCTCGCCGCTCGTCTGCGCCTTCACGTACTGGTCGCTCGGGTTATGGATCGGGATTGGTGGGACCGTCTCCGGGTCCTCCTGAGACCCGACGTCGCCTGCCAGGAACATCGGCATGCCCTTGCCGATCAGCGAACCCAGCTTCGCGTGGAAGTAGCCGGGCCAGTCCGCCGTGATGGCGGTCGGATTGTGCTGACCCGCCTCCTGGTTGTGCGCGGGCAGGCTCATGATCGTCGCGATCGGGTCGCCCTTCGGATCCCGCGCCTGGAGGATGCCCACCTTTGGGTCGATCGCCGCGGGCTGGGCGGCCTGGTTCGCGGTCGGGTCATAGGTAGTCGGAAAGTTGGTCGACAGGCGGATGTGAAGGTTGGGCGGGACGGGGACCTGACGAGCCCACAACGTGGCCGGCTTGAGCGCGTGATAGGCGTCGGCCGCGACCTGCGCGACCCGACCGTCCAACCAGGTCATGTAGTACTCGTCGATGCCGGAGCGCAGGCCGGCGGGCACGTCGCCGATCTGGCCTGTCGGATCCTTCGGCTGGGGACCGCCGTAGATCCCGATCGTGTCGGGCGAGCCCTCGTTGTGGTTGGCGCTGACGATCATGTCCGTGATGCCGGGCGAGCCGGGGCCCGTGGTGTTCTTCATTGCCATGTCACGCATGTCCTTGATGTACGGCTCGTCGAACAGCCCCTGCGACATGACCGAGGCCACCACGTAGGTGCTGGTGCCGTCCGAGAAGGCCACAGCGCGGGCGTCGATGGAGTCGTGGACGGTCTTGGCCGGGCTGTCGACGGCGCCGGACAGGTACACGTCCTCGTGGCGCTGGTTGTTGTTCGCGTCGCAGAACGGCTCGGGAGGCGTGCTCGTGGCCGGGTCGCCGTAGTCGTACCGATGGTTGCCGTTCACGTCGACATACGGCTCGATGAAGGCGAACTTGCGCTCCCCCGTGTAGCTGGCGAGCGGAAGCGGACAGAACGACTTGCCCACCGCGCCGCCGAAGTCGATCTGGTCCTGAGCGCCGCTGGACGGCGGCGGCGTGATGTCGATCTTGGCCGCGCCCACCTGGAACTGACCCGCGGCGTGTGCCGCCGGCGCCGCGCACACGAGCGCGATCGCCGCCGCGCAGATGACCCCCACCGCCCTCGAACCCATCGCCCGCAGCGTAACCCGCGGCGGCCCGCCGCGAGCCACCCGCGGCGCGGTAGTGCGAGCATCGACATCTCAGGGACGTGGTTGACTTTGATCTCGCATAGCGAGACTAACTGCAACCACGTCGGCACGGAGCCCGCCGACGCCGCCCGGGCCCGTCCGTTATTGCCGCTGTTTGAACCGAACCCCGCGCGCTACAGGCCCATCATCCGGGCCGCGAGCGCGTCCATCGCGCGGTCGGGCAGCAGCCGGTCCAGCAGCACCTGCGCCTGGGCGTCGATGCCCACCAGGTAGCGCGTGCGCGGCCGGCGCGCGGTCAGCGCTCGCTCCACCACCTTGGCCACGCGCTCGGGCGGGATCGCCCGCTCGCCCAGCTTGCGCGCGAGCTCAGCCACCTTCGAGACCGTTTCGCCATACAGCTCGCGCGCCTCCGGCGACATCCCGTCGATGATCTCGGTGGCCGACTCGGACCCCTTCTCCCAGATCGGAGTCGCGATGCTGCCGGGCTCGATCGCGACCACG
Source organism: Thermoleophilaceae bacterium (assembly GCA_034664185.1). Lineage (GTDB taxonomy): Bacteria > Actinomycetota > Thermoleophilia > Solirubrobacterales > Thermoleophilaceae > AC-37. The sequence continues at coordinate 3,190 of JAXDIC010000199.1, read as the reverse complement.
TGAATCCCCCACGGGCGCAGCTCCTTGCGGAGCGAGTCGGTGACGGCCTCGATCGCGAACTTGGACGCCTGGTAGGGGCCGAGGAAGCCGCTGGCCACGCGCCCGCCGACCGAGCTCATGTTGACGATCCGCCCGCGCGCCGTGCGGATCAGCGGCAGGAACGCCTGGGTGGCGGCCACCTGGCCGACCAGGTTGACCTCGAGCTGGTGCCGGAGGTCGTCGAGCGGGATGAACTCCAGCGGCCCGGCCACGGACACCCCGGCGTTGTTGACCAGGCCGGCCAGGCCGCGGTCGCCCACCGCCTCCCGGACGGTCTGCGCGGCCGCCGCGAGCGCGTCCGCGTCGGTCACGTCCACGATCAACGGTCGCAGCCGCTGCGACGCGCGCTCGCGCAGCCGCTCGCCGTCCTCGGCGCGGCGCACGCCGGCGAACACCTCGAACCCGGCGGCGTCGAGGCGGAGCGCGCACGCGTGCCCGATGCCCGTCGAGGTCCCCGTGATGACTATCGCGCCGCCCGCTGCCAAGGCGGCCGGAGTCTACGGGCCGCTGGTCGTTCCCGATCCCGCGGCGGGCTCCGGCACTGCCGCCACCGCGCCCGACCAGCGCTCCTCGATTCGCCGGGTCTTCCAGACGACAAGCGCCACCGCCCACGTGATCGCGAACAGCCCGACGATCGCGTAACCCAGGACCTCGAAGTCCAGGCCCTGGAGCCAGCCCCAGAAGCCGCCGTCCAGCCGCAGCCGGTTGCTCAGCACCTGCAGCAGCTCGACGGTCCCGATCGCCAGCGCCACCACCACCGACAGCGTGGTCACGGTGAGGTTGTAATAGACCTTGCGCACCGGGCTGGAGAACGCCCAGCCGTACGCCTTCGACATGAACACGCCGTCGGCGGTGTCCATCAGCGACATCCCGGCGGCGAACAGCAGCGGCAGGCTGACGATCGCGAGAAGCGGCGCGTGGCCGGACGCCGCCCCGGCCGTGAGGGCCAGCAGGCCGACCTCGCTGGCGGTGTCGAACCCCAGGCCGAACAGGATCCCCAGCGGGTACATGTGCCAGCTGCGGTTGATGCGCCGGAAGAGCCGCCCGATGAAGAACCGGCTCATGAAGCCGCGGTCCATCAGGCGCCGCTCCAGCCTGGCCTCGTCGAAGGTCCCACGCCGCACGCCGCGCGCGATCTTGGCCACGTCGACGAGCACCAGCAGGTTGAGGATTCCGATGATCCACAGGAACGTGCCCGACACGCCCGCGCCGATCACTCCGCCCGCGGCCTGGAAGCCCGGGATGGCCGCGTTGACCGCGCCGGCCGCGATCGCGAGCCCCGTGGCCAGCGCGAACACGACCGTGGAGTGCCCGAGCGAGAAGAAGAAACCAACGCCCAGCGGCCGGTCCCCCTGCTGGAGGAACTTGCGCGTGGTGTTGTCGATCGCCGAGATGTGGTCGGCGTCGAACGCGTGACGCAGCCCGAAGGTGTAGGCCAGCGCGCCGAGCCCGGCCAGCACGGGGTGGGAGGGGGCGTATGCCAAGAGCAGCCCCCAGCCGGAGACGTGCAGGAGCACGACGGCCGCGCTGAAGGCGCCCAGCCGGCGCCACTCGTCGCGGGTGAACGCCATGCGCCATCGGGCCAGCATGCCGAGTATGCGCCCGACCCCCGCTGACGGATCACACGCGCGGGCGACCGGCGTCTGAGTACGCTTGGCGGCGATGGCGCGCGTGAACCTCACCCGCATCTACACGCGCCTGGGCGACGACGGCGAGACGCACCTGGGCGACATGTCGCGCGTGCCAAAGACGCACCCGCGGATCGAGGCCTACGGGACCGTCGACGAGCTCAACTCGCAGCTGGGCGTGCTGCTGGCCATCGACGGCCTGCCGGAGGAGTTCCGCCCCTGGCTCACGCGCGTGCAGAACGACCTCTTCGACGTTGGGGCCGACCTGTCGGTTCCGCCAGGCGGCGAGCGCGAGCGCCTTCGGGTTACGCCTGAGCAGACCGAGTGGCTGGAGCAGCGCTGCGACGAGGTCAACGAGCGGCTGGAGCCGCTGCGCTCGTTCCTGCTGCCGGGTGGGTCGCCGGCCGCCGCGCAGCTGCACGTCTGCCGCGCCGTGTGCCGGCGCGCGGAACGGCGCACGCTGGAGGTGGAGGACGCCTCGCCGGAGTCCGTCCGCTACCTGAACAGGCTCTCCGACCTGCTGTTCATCCTCGCGCGCGGGGCGGCGGGCGACAGCGAGCGGCTCTGGGAGCCTGGCGCCGGGCGCTGAGGCCCCGGCCGACGGAGCTCAGCGCGCGGTCAGGCTCATGGCCGCGATCCGCGACACGTAGCGGTCCACGTGGGGCGGCAGCCGGCCGCGTGGGAACCACTCCGCCTCGGCGATCTCGGCGCGGTCCAGGCGCAGGGGGCGGTCGCCGATCTCGGCGCTGAAGCACCACAGCCGATCGCGCCTGCGGACCATCCGGTCCCATAGGTCGCCCAGCTCCGTCCAGTCGTCGATCTCGATCCCCAGCTCCTCGCGGATCTCGCGCCGCGCGGCGTCGACGGGCTCCTCGCGGCGCTTGACGCCGCCGCCGGGCAGCTCCCACCGCCTGCGGGGTCCATAGGTGTGGCGAACCAGCAGGATCTCGCGGTCGCGCGTGAGGACGCACTTGACGCCACGGTGCGGCGGCCTGGCCACCAGCGACCGCACCTGGAGCAGGCGATATCCGATCCGGAACGCCAGGCGCAGCAGCGGGTCGCGCAGGCGCCCCAGTCGGTCAGCCACGGACGCGACCGTCGCGATGCGGGTGACGGTGGCGACGATGCTTCGCGCCCGTCAGGCGATCGGCCATTCGCAGCGACAGCGCCATGATCGTGAGCGTGGGGTTGAAGCCCCCCGATGTGACGAACACCGAGCCGTCAGCCACGTAGAGGTTGTCCAGCTCGTGCACGCGGCCGAAGCGGTTGACCACCGAGCGCGCCGGATTCCTTCCCAACCGCGCGGGTCCCATGATGTGCGCGGTGGCGGCGGGCCCGGCCGCCAGGCTGGCCGCCGGGCCGCCACTGTCGGCCACGCTGCCCACCGGGATGTACTGGCCGTCGATCGCGCCGGGCGCTGCCTGGCAGATGGCGGCCAGCTTGGGGCCGTAGAAGGCCGAGGCCGCGGTTTCGAAGCGGTGGGCCGAGTGCGTGATGCGCGGCACCGGGAAGCCGTAGACGTC
>JAXDIC010000138.1:0-5465 GCA_034664185.1 Thermoleophilaceae bacterium | reverse complement strand
ATCGGGGGTGCGATCGATCACCCACGGTGGCGCTCGGTGCCCGATAATCAGTGCTCAGGTACCCTTGCTGACCGCCGGGGGGATGTCCCAGTCGCTGGCCGTGGACGGCCCCCCACTGGCATCCCCTTATGTCAACTCACGCTCTCGAGCCAACCTCGCAGCCGCCCGTGGCTCTTCGCGTGCTCCGCCATCTGGACCTGGTCCTGCTGGCCCTTGCGCTTCCGGTGTTCCTCGCGGCCGGGTTCCCGATGGCCGGCTGGGGCGCCGGCACGGGAATCTACCTGGGACAGTGGGTGGTGCGCGAGTGGACCACACGGCGCGCCGAGCGGGCAAGCGACCCGCGCACCGTGGTCGGGCTCCTGGCCGGCAGCATGATCGGCCGCGGGTTCGCCGTGGCGCTGGCCATCCTGCTGGTCGGGCTGGCCAACAACGACGCCGGCCTGGCCGCCGCGCTGCTCTTCCTGGGCGCATTCAGCATCGCGTTCACCATCGGCCTGGCAATCCGCCAGCCCGGGAGCAGGCGCACACCATGAGCCGGCTGAAGAACCTCCGCACCCGCAACAAGGTGCTGCTTGGCCTGCTCACGCTGGTGGTGCTGATGTTCCTGGTCGGCACCGTCGCGCCCAAGCAGCCGATGAACAGCGACTACAAGCCGCAGAACGAATTCAAGCTCGACCCGTGGGTCAAGATCAAGATCGGCGGCCTCGACCTCAGCCTCAACAAGGGCGTGCTCTACCTGGGCATCGCCTGCGTGCTGACGGGGTGGGTGATGGTCTACATCGCCAAGCGCATGCACGAGCGGCCCAACAACGTGCAGACCCTCGTCGAGCTCGGCTACGACCTGACCTACAACAACATGACGCGCGGCAACATGGATCCGGGGATGGCGGCCAAGTGGTTCCCGTTCATCGGTGCGCTGTTCTTCTTCATCCTGTTCTCGAACATGGTCGGCTACCTGCCGCTGCCGACCAATACCGAGCACAGCGTGCACATCTTCGGCGCGAAGGTGCCCACCCTGGCCCTGTACGCGGCCACCGCCAACATCTCCGTCACCCTGGTGCTCACGCTGGTCGTGTGGGTGTCGTACCACGTGGAGGGCGTGCGGGCGAAGGGGGTGCGCGCGTATTTCAAGAGCTGGATCCCGTCCGGCACTCCCAGCGGCATGCGCGGCCCGATCTTCGTGATCGAGGCCATCTCGCACTTCGTTCGGATCATCTCGCTGTCGGTGCGATTGTTCGCCAACATGCTGGCCGGGCACCTTCTGATCCTGTTCATGGGTGGCGGCATGGTGGTGCTGCTGGGAGCCGCCTACATCGGCCCGCTCACCGTGGTGGTCGCGGTCCTCTTCTTCATCTTCGAGGTCGCCATCGTGGCCGGCCTGCAGGCATTCATCTTCGCCACGCTCACTTCGATCTACCTCGGCGGGGCTACGGCCGAGGCACACTGACAAGGAGGCCCCAATGTCACTCCACGCACTCATCCCCGACGTGCTGGCCCAGGCGAGCACCGCCGCCGACCCAACCGCCAAGGCGATCAAGGCGATCGCCCTGGGCGTGGGCGCGGGGCTGGGCACGATCGGCCCCGGCATCGGGGTCGGCTACATCTTCGGGAAGGTGATCGAGTCGGTCACACGCCAGCCCGAGATGAGAGACGAGATCACGAGCATCCAGTGGCTCGGGTTCGCGTTGACCGAGGCGATCGTGTTCTACGCGTTCATCTTCGGCCTGATCGCCTACTTCCTCTCGGGCGGCTGATGCCGGGAATCGCGACAGCAGCGCTGACCTTGGCCGCCAGCTCCAGCGGGGGAGGCAACTTCCTCGTCACCCCCGACGTGGGGCTGATGATCTGGACGCTGGTGGCGTTCGGCATCACCGTGCTCATCCTGCGCAAGGCGGCGTTCCCGCGCATCGCCAACGCGCTGGACAAGCGGCGGCGCGCCATCGAGGAGTCGATCGATGCCGCCGCGCGCACACGCGCGGAGGCGGACCAGATCCTGAACGAGTACCGCGAGCGCCTGAGGGAGGCCCGCGAGCAGTCGGAGGAGATCGTCTCGCGGGCGCGCAAGGCCGCCGACCGCCTCGAGGACGAGTCGAAGGAGAACGCCAAGCGCACGCGCGAGGAGCTGCTGGAGGACGCGCGTCGCGACATCGAGAAGGAGACGCGCCGCGCCATCAACGAGATCCGCCAGGAGGTGGCCGACCTCACCGTGCTCGCCACGGAGAAGGTCACGCGCAAGACGCTGACCGGGGACGACCACAGGCGGCTGATCGACGAGGCGCTCAAGGAGTTCGACTTCTCGGCGCTGCCCGGCGGAGACGGGAACGGCAGCGGGAGCGAGCGCCAGTAGTGCAGGAGATCGCCGAGGTCTACGCGCGCTCGCTCTTCGAGGTGGCGAAGGAGCACGAGGTGCTGGACGAGGTCCACGAGCAGCTCGAAGAGTTCGCGGACGAGCTGGACAAGAACCGCGAGCTGCAGATGTTCTTCTTCTCGCCGTACTTCTCCTCGCAGGAGAAGAAGGACGGCATAGCCAAGGTGCTGGACGGGGCCGACGAGCGCTTCGTGCGCTTCCTGGAGCTGCTGGCGGAGCGCCACCGGCTGCCCGTGCTGTTTCGAATCAGGCGCGTCTTCGACGAGCTGTGGGCCGAGGAGAACAAGCTCCTGCCCGTTACGATCACCAGTGCGGTCGAGCTCGACGACGAGACGGTCCAGCAGATCGGCAAGCAGATCGAAGAGCAGACCGGAAGGCGCGTCGAGCTGAGCACCGAGGTCGACCCCGACGTGATCGGCGGCCTGGCGATGCGAGTCGGCAACGTGGTCATGGACTCCACCGTCCGCTCCCGGCTCGAAAGACTTAGACGAGAAGTGGCCACGGCCGCGTAAGGAGAGACCCGCGAATGAAGATCAAGCCCGACGAGATCACCAGCATCCTCAAGAGCCGCATCGAGGGGCTTGACGAGAGCGGCGCGGACATGTCCGAGGTGGGCACGGTCCTCTCCATCGCCGACGGGATCGCCCGCGTGCACGGCCTGGACGACTGCATGTCGATGGAGATGCTCGACCTGCCGCACGGCGTGACCGGCCTGGCGCTCAGCCTGGAGTCCGACAACGTCGGCGCCGTGCTGTTCGGCGACTGGGACAAGATCGAGGAGGGCGACACGGTCAAGCGCACCGACCGCCTGCTCCAGATCCCGGTGGGCGAGGCGCTGTTGGGCCGCATCGTCGACCCGCTCGGCCGGCCGCTGGACGGCGAGGGCGAGGTCCAGACCGACGAGTACCGCCCGGCTGAGTTCAAGGCTCCGGGCGTGGTGCAGCGGCAGCCGGTGGTGGAGCCCATGTTCACCGGCCTCAAGGCGATCGACTCGATGACCGCGATCGGCCGCGGCCAGCGCGAGCTGATCATCGGCGACCGCCAGACCGGCAAGTCGCAGGTCGCCATCGACACGATCATCAACAACCGCGACAAGGACCTCGTCTGCATCTACGTGGCGATCGGGCAGCGCATGTCCACGGTGGTGGCGGTGGCGGAGACGCTCCGCGAGCACGACGCGATGGACAACACGATCATCGTGGCCGCGCCCGCGGACGAGGCCGCGCCGATCAAGTTCATGGCCCCGTACGCCGGCTGCGCCATCGGCGAGCACTTCCTCTACAACGGCAAGCACGCGCTGTGCGTGTACGACGACCTGACCAAGCACGCGTACGCGTACCGGCAGATGTCGCTCCTGCTGCGCCGCCCGCCGGGCCGCGAGGCGTACCCCGGCGATGTCTTCTACCTGCACTCGCGCCTGCTCGAGCGCGCGGTCAAGCTCAACGACGACCTGGGCGCCGGCTCGCTGACCGCCCTGCCGATCATCGAGACGCAGGCGGGCGACGTGTCGGCCTACATCCCCACCAACGTCATCTCGATCACCGACGGCCAGATCTTCCTCGAGTCGGACCTCTTCCGCTCGGGCGTGCGTCCGGCCATCAACGTCGGAATCTCGGTGTCGCGCGTGGGCGGCAACGCCCAGTCGAAGCCGATGAAGAAGGTGGCCGGCAAGCTGCGGCTGGACCTGTCCCAGTTCCGCGAGCTGGAGGCGTTCGCGCAGTTCGGGTCGGAGCTGGACCAGGACACCCAGCAGACGCTGGCGCGCGGCGAGCGGCTGGTGGAGCTGCTCAACCAGGACGAGCTGTCCCCGTGGGCGGTCGAGGACCAGGTGGCGGCGATCTACTCCGGCACCGGCGGCTACCTCGACCGCATCAAGACCGAGCGGATCAACGAGTTCCACGAGATGCTGCTCCAGCGCCTGCACTCGGAGCAGGACGAGCTGATGCAGAAGATCGCCGGCGGCGAGTGGGACGACTCGATCGAGAAGCAGCTGGGCGACGCCATCGCCGAGGCCATCGACGACTTCGGCCCCGACTTCGACGAGGAGGGCAACCCGCTCGAGGAGGGCGAGTCCGACCGCGCGAAGTCCGGCGACTCCGACGGCAAGGCGGACTCCGACGGCAAGTCGGACTCAGAGGGCGAGTCGGACTCGGACGACAAGTCGGACTCAGGGGACAAGTCGGCGCAGCCCGTGGGCGGTGTCTGAGAAGGCTCTCCCATGGCCAGCCAGAAGGACATCAAGAGCCGCATCTCCTCGGTCAAGAACATCCGCAAGATCACGCGGGCGATGGAGATGGTGGCCGCGGCGCGCCTGCGCCGAGCCGAGCAGCGGATCGAGGAGCTGCGCCCGTACGCCGACGCCATCCGCCGCATGACCAGGCGCGCCACCGAGGCCGCCGAGAACATCCCCAGCCTGCCGATCCTCCAGGAGCACGACTCGACCGACCGCGTGGGCCTGCTGCTGGTGACCGGTGACCGCGGCCTGGCCGGGGCGTTCAACTCGCAGATCATCCGGGCCGGCAACCGCCGCCGGCGCGAGCTGGAGCCCGACGGCAAGGAGCTGCGCTGGTACGCATCCGGCCGCCGCGGCGTCTCCTCGATCCAGTTCCGCGGCATGGAGCTGTCGGGGGGCTACGCCGGATTCACCGACCGGCCGGCGTACTCCGACGCTCGCGAGATCGCCAACGACCTGATCGCCCACTACGTGGACGGCAAGGTGGACCGCGTGGAGATGTTCTACAACGGCTACGTGTCGCCGATGACCCAGGAGGTCCGCCACGAGACTCTCCTGCCGCTCCAGCAGGCGGACGTGCTGGGCGACGAGGACGAGGAGGAGGGCGGCGACGACGACGGCGACGAGGATCGCCCCGACCAGAGCCGCTCGCTGTGGATCTACGAGCCGGACCCGGAGGAGATCCTCAAGCGCCTGGCCCCTGACTACGTCGAGATATCCATCTACAGGGCCCTGCTCGAGTCGACCGCCTCCGAGCACGGCGCGCGCATGACGGCGATGCGCAACGCTTCAGAGAACGCCGCCGAGCTGATCGACGACCTTACCCTCGAGGCCAACCGGCAGCGACAGGCGGACATCACCCAG
>JAXDIC010000136.1:0-3444 GCA_034664185.1 Thermoleophilaceae bacterium | reverse complement strand
CGTGGCCACCGCGGCGCCAAAGCTGGTGGCAAGCGCGCGGGCCGTCTCCTCCGCCGCCGCGTCTCCACCGTCCGGGATCAGACCGATCCGAGCGACGCGCAGCTCGTCGCGCTCGCGGAGCCCCGCGGGTGCCACCGCGACGGCGGCGGGCCCACCGGCGAGCAGGCGCTGCGCGGACGTTCCGGGCTGAACCCGCCCTGGAGGGGTCCGGTAGTCGGACCCGAACACGACGATGTCGGCCCCCTCGCTCTCAGCGAGCTCCCGGAGGCCCTCGCCGGTCGAGGCGCTGAGCACCACGTGGGAATCCACGCCGTCGCCGAGCGAGGCCGCGCCGCGCGCGAGCAGCTCCTGCGCCTCGCGCTCCTCCAGCCTCTCCTGCGCGTGCTCCGACTCCTGCGTGTGACGGACATACGCCAGGGCGACCTTCGCGCCGGCCCTGGCAAAGATGCGGCCCAGGGCGAGGGCGTCGCGGTCGTTGGCGGTGTCGTCGTACGAAACGATGATCTTAGGTGTCATGACTTCTCCTTTCGCGGCCTTATTCGTCAGCATCCGCGACTTTCCGCATCACCGCAAGTGGACTTGGTGATACTCGGGATAACCTGGAGTAATGCTGAGCGTCCAACGGCTGCGCATCCTGCGCGAGGTGGTCGGCCGCGGCTCGTTCTCGGAGGCCGCCACGGCGCTCGACTACACCCAGTCAGCGGTCTCCCAGGCGATCGCCACGCTGGAGGCCGAGATCGGGGCGACGCTTATCGAGCGCGACAGGCGCGGGCTTCGCCCGACGGCCGCGGGCGCGGCACTCATCGAGCATGCCAATGGGATCCTGGCGCGTCTGGAGGCGGCGGAGGAGGATCTCGCAGCGATCATCGGGCTGCGGGGCGGGAGGCTGCGCATGGCGTCCTTCCCAACCGCCGGGGCCACCCTGATGCCCCTCGCGATCGCCACGTTTCGAAGCGCGCACCCCGACATCGAGCTGAGCCTCGCCGAGGGCGAGCCTGAGGACATCGCGCCCCGTCTGCGCAGCGGGGAGATAGACCTCGCCCTGCTGTTCGACTTCCCCGGAGTGACGGAGTCGCTCGGAGGCGGACTGCCGACCGAGGAGCTGCTCGAGGACCCGATGCACGTGGCGCTTCCCGCCTCGCATCGACTCGCTCGCCGGCCCGAGCTGCGGCTCGAGGAGCTGCGTGACGAAGCCTGGGTGCAGACGTCGGAGTCGAGCCCGTGCGCCCGCCACGTGGTGCGCTGCTGCCACGCGGCGGGCTTCGAGCCCGCCGTGTCATTCGAGAGCGACGACTACCAGACCGTGCAGGGACTCGTTGCCGCCGGCGTCGGGGTGGCCCTTGTCCCCGAGCTCGCGCTCTCGAGCGTGCGCGACGACATCGTCGTGCGGTCCCTGTCACCGGAGAGCCCGGTCCGGCGGATACTCGCGGCCACGTCCGCGAATCCGGGGGGCGCACCGGCCGCGGCGGCGATGGTCGGCATTCTCCGCGACACCGCCACCACCTACGCGGAGGACCCCGCGCGCCTCCCGGCGTAACGCCGCCGGATCAGCCGGGCGCCTCCGCCGGCCTAGCCGGCCCTCCCGTCGGCGCACCGGACGGGAAGCCCAGCGATGGCACGTCGGACGGGTAGACCTCGTGGCCGTGCACGGCCAGGTCGCCGTCCTCCATGTCCTTCTCCTTCATCCGCAGCGGAACGAACAGGCCCACCAGCTTGAGCAGGATGAACGTCCCGATGCCAGAGAACAGGATTACCCACAGCGCGGCGATCGCCTGCCACTTCAGCAGTACGCCGTGTCCGTGGATGAGGCCCGCGATCGAGATGGCCGGGGTCTTCCCGATGCCCGGGTAGACGATGATGTGGGGGTCCGCGAAGACCCCCGTCAGCAGTCCGCCGGCGAGGCCAGCGAACCCGTGCGTGTAGATCACGCCCAGCGTGTCGTCCACCCGGCGGAACGGCCGCAGCCGGCTGACGTAGTTGTAAGCGAAGTACACCAGCGTCGAGCCGATGAAGCCGATGGCCATCGCGCCCCATCCGTTCACGTAGCCGGCCGCCGGGGTGATCGCGACGAGGCCGGTGATCATCGCGTTGACGCTGCCGATAAGGCTCGGCTTGCGTCGCGTCGCGTAGTCCCAGCCGATCCAGACGAGGAAGGCCACCGCGGTGCACAGGTTGGTGTTGAGGACCGCCACCGCCGCGTCGGCGCCCGCGTAGTAGGGGTCGCCGCCGTTGAACCCGTTCCAGCCGAGCCACAGCAGGCCTGCGCCGGTAGCGACCATGAGCAGGTTGTTCGGCGCGTCGACCTCGCGGTCACGCTGGAGCCGCGGCCCGATGACGGCGGCCGCGACGAAGCCCGACACGCCCGCCGCGAGGTGGATGACGTATCCGCCCGAGTAGTCGACGGCTCCGTGCTGCGCCCACCAGCCGCCGCCCCAGATCAGGAACGCGTTGACCGTGTAGATCAGCGACGACCACAGAACCACGAACGGAATCCAGGCCTTGAAGTTGATCCGCCCGAGCACGGAGCCGAGCATGAGGATCGGCGTGATCGCGGCGAAGACGAACTGGAAGTAGGCGAGCGTGGCCGTTGGGAAGTGGAACGCCGGGCCCGTTGTTATCAACGGGATGACCGCCTGCCCCTGCTCCGCAGCGGCGCTGAGTATGTCGGCGGGCCTGCCGACCAGATTGGCGAAGAACCCGGTGTGCGCGCCGAGGATGTGGATCGGGCGGCCGAAGGCCATGTTGAATCCGAACAGGACCCAGCAGACCAGCACGAGCGCGAACGCGATGAACGACATCATCATCGAGTTGACCGACCAGCGCTTCTGCATCACGCCGCCGTAAAGGACGACGAGACCCGGGACGCTCATCAGGCCGACGAGAGTCGCGGCCGTCAGCTGCCAGGCGTTATCTCCGGAGTTCAACCACGACGGATAGGCAGACCACACAGGCGTACCTCTTTCGGTGACGGTTGGACGCGATCCGGCGGGGCCGCCCGCAGACATGGCTCGAGCGGCGGACCGATCAGCGGCGAGTTTGCCTCGGACAGCCGGCGGCGCCTATGGACAGACGTCCAAAGAGCAGCCGCCCTTTTTCGCCACGCGGTCCACCCGCCCGGCATCGACGCGTCTCGCGACCGTAGACTCGGGGCGATGCCTCTGGAGGGCCACTGGCAGCGGCAGCACACGCCTCTGCGCATGCCGACCACCCGCGCCGGCAGGGCAGTCGCGGCTGCCGCGGCGGCGGCGGGGCTTGCGGCGCTGATCCTGCTCGCGTACGTGGTCATCGCGTCCTCCGAGTCCCGCGGTCGGGCCGCGGGCTGCGTGGACGTGACCGCGGCCAGCTCGACCGGCGGCGCGCGGATCCACGCCTGCGGGCGCCAGGCCGAGCACCTGTGCGCTGGCGCCGGGCGTGACACCCCGCTCGGGCGCGCGCTGACGCCGC
>JAXDIC010000134.1:0-4701 GCA_034664185.1 Thermoleophilaceae bacterium | reverse complement strand
GGCGCTGTCGGGGAGTCGATGAGCGGCGACGGCCCGCGGGTGCGGCGGCGGGTGGTGGTGCGCGGCGAGGTGCAGGGCGTCTTCTTCCGCGACTCCACGCGCTCGGAGGCGGAGCGCGGCGGCGTGTCGGGGTGGGTCACCAACCGCTCCGACGGCGCTGTCGAGGCGGTATTCGAGGGCGAGCCGAGCGTGGTGGAGGCGCTGGTGGAGTTCTGCCGCTCGGGGCCGTCGCGGGCGGACGTCGAGCGGGTCGATGTGTCCGAGGAGGAGCCCGAGGGGCTGGAGGGGTTTCGGGTGAGGTAGGGCGGGGCCGCCGCCGCCCGAGCGTCACCGCGACGTAACACGCACGTGGCGCAATCGTCACCGGCGTTACCCACGCGTAACGCAGCCGCGCGTAGCTTGGCGGCATGGCCATCGACGGCGACAAGCTCCGCATCCTGGGCTACGTCGTCGTGGCCGTCCTGGTTGCCCTCCTTGGCCTGCGGCTGGTGGATAGCGGCGGCGGAGCCGGCCAGGCCGCGCCCGTCACGATCGACACTGCCGGCGGCCGCTCGCCGGGAGCGGGACCCGCATCGGGTCCGCACCCCGGCGCGCCCGGTGGGCGAGCTCTGATGGTGCAGGTGGCCGGCGAGGTGCGCAACCCGGGCGTCTACACCGTCCCCCAGGGCGCGCGCGGACAGCAGGCAGTGCAGCGCGCCGGAGGACTAACCAGGCGCGCCGACCAGGCGGGCGTCAACCTCGTCGCGCCGGTTCACGACGGGCAGCAGCTCATCGTCCCGCGCTTGGGTGCGGCGCCGGCGGGCGGCAGCGGTGCGCCGGGTGCCGGGAGCAGCGGCACCGGCGGCGCCTCGGCGGGTCCGGTGAGCCTCTCCTCGGCAACCGCCGAGCAGCTCGACTCTCTGGACGGGATCGGACCGACGCTCGCGCAGCGGATCGTCCAGTACCGCCAGGCGCACGGCGGGTTCCGAACGGTCGACGAGCTCCGACAGGTCACCGGGATCGGCGAGAAGCGGATGGCCGCGCTGCGAAAGGCGGTCACGCCGTGACCCAGCGCCACGCGTGACCTGCGGCGATGCCAGCGGCCCGGGCGCTCTCGCGCGCTGCCGGCACCGTGCCGCCAGCCGCCCGCGCGCTCCGGCGGCGCGCCGACACCCTGCTCGCGTGGCTGGCGCGGCGCCCGTTCCACGCGGGCGCTGGGGCGGCCACCGTGGGCCTTGCGGCGGCGCCCACGCCTACGCCGGCGCTGGTCGCGACGGCCGTCGTGGGCGTGGTGCTGGCTGCATCCCGACGGCTCGCGCTCGCGGCCGTCACGTGCGCCCTCCTGCTGGTGGGCGCCGGTGTCGGAGCCGCTCGCCTGCACGCCATCGACGCCCAACTGGCCCGCGCCCGCCCAGGCACCAACCTCAACGCCACCGCGCTCCTGCTGGAGCGCCCGCGGCCGTCGCGCTTCGAATCCTCGGCGGCGGTCGAGGTCGGGTCCGGGCCAGCCGCCGGCTCCCACGTGCTCGCTCGGGTGCGCAACGGCACGCCATGGCCCGCGGGTGGGGAGCCAGGCACCGAGCTGCACGTGTCGGGTCCGCTGTCGGCCCCGCGCAGGCGCCCAGGCGAGCGCCTCGACTGGCCCGCGTACCTGCGCCGCCGCGGCATCGGTGCCGAGCTGGAGGCCGACGTGCTCCAGGGCACCGGCCGCCACCGCCTCGGCCTGTCCGGTGCGATCGATGGGCTCCGGCGCCGTGGCGAGCGCGCCCTGAACGCCGGGATGGCGCCAGAGCGCGGCGCGGTCGCGCGCGGAATGGTCCTCGGCGAGGACGAGGCCATCGATCCGCTCCTGCGCGACGACTTCCGCCGCTCTGGCCTCTCGCACGTGCTGGCGGTCTCGGGTCAGAACGTGATGCTCCTCTGCGCGCTGGCGGCCCCGCTGCTCGCCGCGCTCGGCCTCGGTCCGCGCGGCCGGGTCCTGGCGCTGCTCGGGCTCATCGCCGTCTACGTCCCGCTGGCGGGCGCGGGCCCGTCGCTGCAGCGCGCGGGCGTGATGGGGGCGGCCGGCCTGGTCGCGCTGGGTGCTGGCCGGCCAGCGTCGCGATGGTACGCGCTGCTGCTTGCCGCCGCGATCACTCTGGCGGTCGACCCGCGGGTCGCGGGCGACCCTGGCTGGCAGCTGTCCTTCGCCGCCGTGGTGGGCATCCTGGTGCTCGCGCCACCGCTCAGGCGTGGCCTCCGGGCGCTGCCCGGACCGCTCGCCGAGGGAGCCGCCATCACGCTGGCGGCCACCATCGTCACGGCGCCGCTCCTGGCGCATCACTTCGGCACGCTGTCCACGGTCAGCGTGCTCGCCAACCTCGTGGCGCTCCCGCTCGTCCCCGCCATCATGTGGCTCGGCATGGCGCAGGTCGCGCTGGGAGCGGCCGCCGCACCGCTGGCCGCGGCAGCGGGTCCGCTCCAGGCGATCGCGGGCGCCCTCGGTCGCGTCAACGGGCTGCTGATCGGCTGGCTCGACGCCATCGCCCGCTACTTCGCGGACCTTCCGGGCGCGCGAGTGGAGGTCTCGCTCGGCTCGCCGCTGGCCGTCGTGGCCGCCTACGCCGCCATCGCAGCCGCGGCGCTCGCGGTCCGCGCCGCGGCTCGCCGATCCGAGCCGCGAGCGCGCGAGGCGGGTGCCGCCTGGCGGCGGGCGCCCGTCCGCCGGCGCGCGCTGCTCGCCGGCGCGGCGGCGGCGGTCCTGGCGCTGGGGTGGACCGCCGCGACGGGACCGCCCGACCCGCCCACCGCGCTCACCGTCTCGTTCCTCGACGTCGGCCAGGGCGACGCGATCCTGATCCAGGACGGACCGGGCGCGGCGGTGCTGTTCGACGGCGGGCCGCCGGAGGCGCGGGTCGCGCGGCTCCTGCGCGCGGCGGGAGTCCGGCGCCTCACGCTGGTGGTGGCCACGCACATGTCGCGCGACCACCACGGCGGACTCCCGGAGGTGCTTCGGCGCTTCCCCGTCGACGCGCTGCTCGACGGCGGCGACGGCACGCGCGACCGCACCTACAACGCGATGCTGGCCGAGGCCCGTCGCCGCGGCGTGCGCCGGATCGAGCCACGCCCCGGCCAGGTGCTGCGCGCGGGGCGGCTCAGCGTCCGCATCCTCGGGCCACCCCCGCGCCCACCCGGGCCGCCGCCGTCGTCCAACCCCAACCTGCGCGCCATCGCCGCCGTCGTCAGCGAGGGCCAGTTCGACCTCTTCCTCTCAGCCGACGCCGAGAGCGACTCCATCCTCCAGTACCCGCTGCCGCCGGTCGAGGCGATGAAGGTGTCGCACCACGGCAGCGCCGACCCGGGCCTGCCCGCGGTCCTCCGCAGGCTGCGGCCGCGGCTGGCAGCCATCGAGGTCGGAAAAAACAACTCCTACGGGCACCCGGCGCCGGGCACCATCGCCGCGCTGCGCGCCGCCGTGCCGCACGTCTACCGCACCGACCGCGACGGCACGGTCACGCTCACCGTCTCCGGAGCCGCGATGCGCGTGCAGACCCACCGCTAGGTCACTACTAGGCCCCCGCCCGGGTTTCCGATCGCCACCGCCCGGGCACGCACGAAGGAGAGCCCATGGCCGACCTGAACCCACTCCGCTACCTGGCCAGGCGCGCGCCCGCGCCGCTGGACGGCCTGCTGGAGTACGGCGCCGGCACGCTGCACGACGCCGCGGAGCTGCTCGGCGGACTGCCCGGCAACGACCTCGACGACTGGGACCCGGAGCACATCCGCAGGACGCTGCCGCTGCTCCGCGCGACCTTCGGAAACTACTTCCGCGGCGAGGTCCGCGGGCTGGAGAACATTCCCGCGGAGGGTCCGGCCCTGCTCGTGGGCAACCACTCGGGCGGCACGATGATCGCCGACACGTTCGTCTTCGCCCACGAGTTCTACGCCCACTTCGGACCCGACCGCCGCTTCCACCAGCTCGCGCACGACGTGGCGGCCCGGATGCCCATGCTCGGCTTCATCCGCCGCTACGGCACCGTGGTCGCCTCGCACGACAACGCCAGAAAGGCGTTCGCTCGGGGCGCGCCGGTGCTGGTCTACCCGGGCGGCGACTACGAGACGTTCCGTCCCAGCTGGCACTCCGACGAGATCGAGTTCGGCGGCCGCAAGGGCTTCATCAAGCTCGCGCTGGAGGAGGGCGTGCCGATCGTCCCGGTCGTGTCGATCGGCGGTCAGGAGACCGCCCTCTTCGTCACGCGCGGCCAGACCGCCGCCAAGCTGATCGGCCTGGACAGGATCGCCCGCATCAAGGTGCTGCCGGTGTCGCTCGGCCCGCCGTTCGGGATCAACATCCTGGACCTGCCGGGCCGGATCCCGCTGCCCGCGAAGATCACCATCGACGTGCTGCCGCCGATCGACCTCACCGAGCGCTTCGGGCCGAAGCCCAACCCGGACGAGGTCTACGACGAGGTGACCGGCGACATGCAGGACGCGCTCGACGACCTCTCGGAAGAGCGCACGCTGCCGCTGGTCGGCTGAACCGGGCCAGCCGCGCGGCGAGGCGCGGGGCCAGCCGCAGCCACGCCTAGACTGGCTCGATGGCCGAGTTGAAGCCCGTGTACCTCGTCTGCGGCGAGGACGACGCCAAGATCGACGCCTGGCGCGGGCGCGTCCGCCGCCGGGCCGAGGACGAGAACGGGCCGGGAGGCCTCGAGTCGCTGGACGCCAGGGTCTCGGGGCCGG
>JAXDIC010000224.1:0-10849 GCA_034664185.1 Thermoleophilaceae bacterium | reverse complement strand
TCCAGCGCGATCACGCGATCGGCGGCGGGCAGGCAGCGCTCCAGCCGGTGCTCGGCCAGCAGCACCGCGGTCCCCCACTCCTCGTTCAGGCGCCGGAGCAGCCAGACCAGCTCGTCGCCGGCGACTGGATCGAGCTGCGACGTGGGCTCGTCCAGGACGAGCAGCGCGGGTCGGCCGGCCAGCGCCGCCGCCAGCGCCACGCGCTGCTGCTCGCCGCCCGAGAGGGTCTCCAGGCGGCGGTCCAGCAGGTCGGCGATGCCCAGCGCCAGCGCGGCCTCCTCCACCCCGCGCGCCACCGCGCCGGAGGGCTCGCCGCGGTGCTCCAGCGTCAGTGCGATCTCGGCCCGCGCCGTTCCCATCACCAGTTGCGACTCGGGGTCCTGGAACACCGTGCCGCACGCGGCCGCCAGGTCGCCTGGCCCGGCGTCGCGCACGCTCAGCCCGGCCACCGTCAGCTCCCCCGACGCCTCGCCGCCGTGGAAGTGCGGCACCAGCCCGCAGGCCGCGCGCAGGAGCGTCGACTTGCCCGATCCGGAGCCGCCCGCCACGACCACGAACGAGCCGGGCGCGACCTCCAGGGTCAGGTCAGCCAGGGCCGGTCGCGGCGAGTCCGGGTAGCGGTAGGTGAACCCGCGCGCAGACAAGATCGGCTCGGTCACGACGCCACCCCCAGTCGCGCGCGCGTGCCGGCCGAAGGCAGCGCGCCGGCCAACGCCATCGCCGCGGCCAGGGTCAGGGTCGCGGGGCCGGCCGCCATCGACACGGTCGGGTAGGCGTCGAACGCGCCCAGGCCGGCGATCCGAGCACCGACAGCCAGGCCCAGCACCAGCGCCGTGACCGCCGCGATCCGCACGTCGTGCCGCGACCACGGTCGCCGCAGCGGCGCGGCCGGGCGCGCCCGCGCGTAGCCGCGCACCTCCAGTGCCGCCGCCACGTCGATCGCCCGGTCCAGCGAGCGGCCCAGCGTGGCCAGCACCACCCGCGACCGGCGCGGCGGCGTGGGCCGGCAGCGCGCGGCCTCGATCATGCGCTGGGCGTCGCGGTGCAGCACCGGGATCAGCCGGGTGGCCAGCGAGCCGGTGAGCGCCGAGTGGTAGGAGAACCGGCGCAAGAGCCGCAGCACCTCGTCCGGGTCGAGCGCCGCGCTGTACAGCGCGAACGCCGCGGCAACCACCAGAACACGGAGCGCCGCGGCTCCGCCCGCCGCCACCGACTCCAGCGTCACGTCCAGCCGGCGGCCCAGCACCTCGCCGCCGCGGAAGATCACGGTCGCCCCCTCGCGGTAGACCAGCGCGTTGATCGCGACCAGCAGAAGCGCCAGCGGCAGTGCCAGCCGCGCGGCGCGGGCCAGCTGGGCGGAGGCGCCGGCTCCCGCTGCGGCGGCGGCCAGCCCGGCCAGGGCGCCGGCCAGCACGATCGGGTTGGAGTAGAGGACGGCCACCAGCAGGAACGCCCCGCACAGCGCCAGGCCCACGCTGGCGCGCGCCGCGTGCAGCGGCGTGGCGCGGCGCCTGTAGACCGGGATCAGGCTCATCCGCCCCCGGGCTCCACGGGGAGCCTGACCGTGGCGGTGGGAGTGACGGCCACCGCGAACGCGTCGTGCAGCTTGGCCTCCGACAGCGCGCCCGCCGCGCGCGTCACCCCGGCGTCGTCCACGCCAGTCACCAGCCACACAGGGCCCTGGCCCTCGGGCGCCCGCGCCGCCACCAGGCCGGTGCCGGGCGGCGCGACCCGCGCCACCCCGCCGGCGTCGTTCAGGAACTCGAGCGTGCCGGCGCCGGAGCCGGTGAAGCGCGCGAACACCCCGCTCCTGGCCGGCGGGTCGGTGAGCGGCTGGGCCGCCAGCAGACGCCGGATCGCGGACCAGCGCCCCACCAGCACGCGTGCCACCTGCTTGCCGGCGGCGCCGCCGATCGCCGCGCCGGTGGCCACCACCCCGGCGTCGCCCAGTCGCTTGGCCACGTCGCGACAGGTGGGCGAGCCCGCGTGCTCGCACTCCACCGCCACGGGCAGCCGCCGTCCGTGGGTTCCGTGCAGGAGCGGCTCGGGGTACGCGCCCACGATGGCCGGCACGCGCATCGTGGCGCGCCAGCTGTGGTAGTCCCACTGGATACGGTCGCCCGGGGACAGGCTGTAGTCCGAGGCACCCACGTCGGCCTCGATCCCGTTCACGTAGTAGAACCAGTCGCGCCGCGCCGCGCGGTCGCCCGCCAGGCCGTCGATCCCCTGGACGAAGTTGCCGCCGTAGCGGGTCTCCACCTTGCTGTGGGCCGCCTGGAGGAAGCGCATCACCGTGTCGCTCTGGCGCACCTGGGTGACCTTGGCGGAGTCGAGCAGGCTGTGGCCGAAGTCGCGCGACACGTTCAGGCGCGCACCGCCCTTCAGCGCGTCGCCCGGCCCGAATCCACAGCCGCCCAGGGCCAGCGCCAGCGCCGCCCCGCCCGCGGCGATCGCCACCAGCAGGACGAGCGCGGGCCGCCGCCGGGTCATCAATGGACGTCCAGGGCCTCGTCGAAGGAGCGGATCGAGCCGGAGCGCTCCGCGTGCACCAGGTAGGTGCCCGCCGCCAGCGTCAGTGTCGCGTCGCCGTTCGAGTCGGCGGTCGTCGTGGCCGCGCCGGCGTGAACGGTCGAGCCCCCCGCCGGGGTGGCGTGCCCGCGGTCGTCGTAAGCCGTCACGTGCACGCGCATCGTGCCGGGGTCGGCTGGCTGGGCGCTGAGCCGCAGCGTCGGCTGGCAGCTGTGGTTGGCGGCGTTCATGTGGCAGTAGAACCAGGTCACGCGCGTCCCGCTCTTCAGCCGACCGCTGCCGAACGGCCCGCTCGGGTCGCCGGCACCAGCCGTGGCCAGCCTGTTGCCCGACTTGTACACCCAGCCGTCGATCCCGTGGTTCACGTCGGGGCCGATGCCGCGAACGAACAGGCTGACGGCGTCGCGCGCCCGCTTGCCGCACGACCCGTAGTCGCGCAGCTTGAGCTTGGGCGGCTTGCTCACGGCCAGCGCCGCCAGCGCGGTGCCCGCCCCCACGGCGCAGCGCCGGCCGCCGACGCGCACGTGCGTGGCGCGCGCCTTCACGGCGACGCTGTCCAGCGCGTTGCCCGCGCGGAACACCACCAGCTGCGGGACCGTGGGCGCCTTGGCCGAAGCCGGCGTAGCCGCGACGGCGAGCGCCGCCGCGGCTACGACCGACACGAGTGCGAGCGACCTAGTGCGCACGCACCTTCACCTTCAGCCGGTTCGAGCGGATCGCGCCCGTGGCGCTGGCCTTCAGCGCCCTGCCGCCGGTGTGGTGGAACGTGACCCGCGCCAAGCCCTTCTTGTTGGTCTTGCCGCCGCCCACCTTCGCGCCCTTGAAGGGCTTGCCGGCCTGGCCGTCGATCACCTTCACGACGAACGACTTGTCCACCGTGGCCGTCTTGGGCCCGGTCAGCTTGAGCTTGGGCTTCCCGAACGAGTCGTAGGCGAACACGACGTCGTCGCCGGGCTTGATCTGCTGCTGACAGCCGCCCAGATCGGTGTCCTTGTAGTTGACCACCTGGCCCCAGTACCGGTTGTTCGTCGTGTCACTGGAGTCGGGACCGATGCGGGCGATGCTGAAGTCCTCGAAGCTGGAGAACCACTTGCCGGCCCAGGTCAGGTGAGCCTTGGCTCGACCGTCGTCGAACGCGGCGAACACCGTCGGGCCGGGCGTCGCGTTCACGTGGTTGTTGGTGCCGTCGCACTTGTGCGGCCCGGTGCCGTCCTGCGCGTCGATGGCATGGCCCTTCGTCAGCACGTTGCCGTCGAACAGCGTCTGCGTCTTGCCCTCGACGCGAACGTGGACCCTGATCGGATCGTTGGCCGCCGAGGCCGGCGCCGCCGTGGCAGCGATGGCGAGGACCGCGAGGCCCAGAGAGCGTGTCTTCATTGGATTTAGCCTCCCCTTCCGCGAGGGATCGTGGCTGTCGGCCGGAGGCAGGTCTCCTGGCTCCCGGTTTCGCCCTTCCGCGCCTTCCCAGGGAGGGGAGCTCCCCAGTGGCTTCGTGCGGCTGGCCTAGCCGGTAACAGTGGCGGGACCGCGCCGGATTTTCACCGGACTTCCCTCACCACCGGCCGCTTGCGAGGAGCAGCATACAGCCGCGCCCGATGGCGGCCGATAACGGCTGGGCGCTCGCCGGAAGCGCGACTAGAATCCGGCGCCCAGGCCGCCATCGTCTAGGGGACTAGGACGCCGCCCTCTCACGGCGGAAACCGGGGTTCGAATCCCCGTGGCGGTACTCAGTCCCTGCCGCTTTGTGCCTTCGTTCGGGGCCTCTGAGGAGCCGTGCGGGAGAAACGAAAGGGCGGGGTTCGTAGCGCTGCTCATGACCAGCGTAGGCGGGATCGCCTATCCGTTGCTGACGGGCAGCCAGGTTCAGAGCACCGGTGGTGGTCCTGTACGGGGATTGGCATCGAAGACGCCACAGAGCCTGCTGAGGCCCTTGTCAAGGCCCCTACGGGTTGCTCCAGCCGCGCGCCTTGACGGTGCAGGCCTTGGTCGTGCTGTTGAAGTGCCCGAAGACGTCCACATGGGCGTATCCCGCGCTCGACGAGATGTCGTAGACCTTCTCGCTGTCCTGGGTATCGTTGTCCACGGCCTCGGCGAGGCCCGGCAGCGCCTTGTACAGCACGGTCGGGTTACCCCCGCTGACGAGCTTCGTGGTGAAGCGGTCGTAGGTCCGCCCATCGCTCGGCACGTGGAAGAACGTGGAGTAGGCCGTACTGGTGCAGGACAGGGCGATCCATCCTCCGCCTGGGATCGGGACGAAGGTGTCCGCCGAGGAGTGGGACGTGCCGGTGAACTCCGCCGTGAGCAGCTTGCCGGCCCCGTGGACGAAGCCGCCCGCCGGTGTGCCACCCAGCGCGTTCGAGTTGGCCGCCGTGCCCCCCAGCGGAAGGTACTTGCTCAGATCGCCCGGAGCCGCGAACTGACCGCTCTTCGCGTCGCTCGCGGTGAGCGTGCCGTCCTTGACCTTGGCCGAGGTCACGGCGTTCTTCTTGATCTGCTTGGAGCCGACGCTGTTCTTCGGGAGCGAGAGCGCCGCGTAGGCGCTGCCACCGAGGGCAACGATCAGCGCGACACAGGCGACGACCATGGCGGGCGAGGGGCGAAAGCGGGCCAGCATTGCGGAGTCCTTCCCTGCTTTGGGGTGGGAGCGTCAACCTACATCGGGTACCCCAGCCGCGGCAAGCGATCTTTAGGAACCCTGCGTCGGGGCGTCGTCGCCCGCCAGCCGAAGCGGACGTATCCCATCAGTGGCGGTCAGCCCCCGGGACCCCTAGACGTGCCCAACACGAGGTACGGCTCGGGATCGCGCGGCGCGCCCTTCAGCACCGAGAGCGTTCGGTACTGCTTGCCCGTCCGCACGCCGTAGAAGGTGACCGCACCGTTGCCCCCGAGGAAGACAGGCTTCGCGTCCTTCTGGCTCTTCAGCTGCGTCGCGACCCTGGAGTAGTACTTGTCGAGGATGTTCTTGCACGCGTCCTGAGCGCTCTTGACACCGGGCGTCAGGGAGTACCTGAAGAACTTCGCGCAGTCGTGCGTCCTGATCGAGTCGAGGAATGCCTTGGCCCTGGCGTCCTGGTCGCCGAGGCTCGCCGGCTTCGTCCCGATGCTGGTGGCGGGCTCGACCGGCACAATCGGACCGGTGGCGGAGTACTTCCCGCTCGGACCGATCGCCACGACGATGACTTCCCGCTGGTCGCGCGGGTTGCTCTTCACACCGGGTTGCGCCACCACGCTCTTCACCTCGGCATCTGTAGCCTCGACCACGGCCCCGGTGCCGAACGCCTCGGATCCCGTCACCTTGAATCCCTTGTACTGCTTGCGCCCCTGCGCGGTGCATGCGAACGCGAATCCAGCGGTGGCGTTCAGCTGCTGGATCGGTTGGCACTTGCCGCTTTCGAGCGCGGTCATCGCCGCTTGGAGCCGGGCGCCGTAGGCCGCAACCGTCTCCGCTGGCTTCGGCGGCGGCGCGCTGCTCGATCCGCTCTTCTTCGTGCTGCCCCCGCACGCAACCAGCAACACGGCGCACGCGATCGTCAATAGAGCTGCCAACCGGCGCATTCCACCGCCCTTCCTCGATGGGGATTTGCATCCGCACCATATTCGCCCAGAGGCCTGCTCGTCGTCTGAGACCGCGGCCGAGAGTGAGCAGCTCGTCGTGACGGCGCCGCGCTCAGCCGATCGCTACGAAACGCACGTAGCATCGCCTCGCGAGCGGCTTTCAGGATCTGACCACGCCCGGAAGCCAGGCTCGCACCGCCGCGGCGACGGCGTCCGGGTCCGTCCTCAGGCTGTGATCGCCCGGCACCTGCACCACGGTGCGGCGGGCGCTCGCGTGCGGCATCCCGAACTGGTCGCGCTCGCCCTGGACGACGAGCATCGGCAGGCTGACCGCGTCGAGCTCCGGTAGCCGGCTCTGCGGTGCCGTGGTGGCCGCCCGCCGGCGCGGTGGCTCGAGCGGGAACGCGAGGCAGAGCACCGCCACGGCGCCGGTCGCCTCCACCGTCCGGCATGCGACGCGCGCCCCCAGGGACCTGCCGCCGACCACGAGCGGCAGCCCGCGCAGCTCGCCCGCCACCAGGTGGTCGACGACTGCCGTCCAGGCGGCGTCCAGCTGTCGCGCCGGCGCGGGAGAGCGCCGTCCGGCAACGCGGTAGGGCTGCTCGACCAGCGCGACGCTGACACCCTCGGCCAGCGCCGCGTCCGTCGCCGCGGCAAGGTCGCGCGAACCGACCCCTCCGCCGGCCCCGTGGCCGAGGACCAGGGCGGCCCGCGGCTGCTCGGCCGGGTGCAGGTGGGCGTTGGCCCGACCGTGCGGAGTGTCGACTCCGATGACGGTCACGGAGGCAACGCTACGACCCGGACCCGCCAGCCGCGGCCCTGGCGGTTGAGGACGGCCTCGGCTACGGTCGGGCGGCACATGGGACCGGTACCCCGCGCATCGCTACGTTGCCTTGCCGCACCTGTCGCGGCGCTGGCAGTGGCCGTCGTCGTTGCCGGGTGCGACGGAGTGCACGCTCCCGAGCGCTCGCCCAGCGCCGCAGCCAAGGCCGCCACCGGCGGCCCGACCCCGACCACGGTCGCGATGACCCGCGCCTTCGACTCCGTCTACCACCGTTACAAGCGCCAGATACTCGGCATGTGCGTGGGCGCCATCGACGCGCGCACCACCGCGGTCAAGTGCTACGGCAAGGTCGCCCGCGGATCGAAGCAGCGGCCGACCTCGGCGACGCTCTTCCAGATCGGGTCGATCTCGAAGACCCTCACCGCGACCCTCCTGGCGCTGCGGGTGCACCAGGGCGCGGTCCGGCTCGAGGACCCACTCCAGCGCTACATCCCGGCCGCCGACGGCAGCGCCAGGGTCCCGCGCTCGCTCACGCTCCTGGACGTGGCGACGCACCACTCGGGCCTGCCGCGCGAGACCCCGGTCGCGAACAGCCTCGACATCTCGAGCCTGGACCAGTACTTCGCGGCGGCGGGCCGCTGCGAGAGCACGCCCGGCTGCCC
Organism: Thermoleophilaceae bacterium; assembly: GCA_034664185.1. Lineage (GTDB taxonomy): Bacteria > Actinomycetota > Thermoleophilia > Solirubrobacterales > Thermoleophilaceae > AC-37. Next base: position 3,319 of record JAXDIC010000224.1, on the reverse strand, counting down.
GGTGGGCGCGCCCGGCGAGCAGTACGTCTACTCGAACTACGCGTACGGGATCCTCGGACAGGCGCTGGGGCTCCACGACGGCTACTCGGAATCGAGCTACTCGGCCTGGGAGAAGGACAACCGCGCGCGCGTGACCGATCCACTCGGGATGACCGATACCGCGAGCGGCCTGGGCTGGCGCGCCAGTGCCTCCGCCGACTTCGACGCCCGGCGCGCCCACGCGACGGTCGGTTACCCGCCACAGGAGGCGCATCCGCCGTTCTTCCCGCCTCCCCCCTACGCCGACGCCGCGGCTGGGCTCTACTCGTCGCCGCGGGACATGCTCAGGTGGCTGTCGTTCAGCATGGGCCTGAGCGGGACGCCCGCGCTCGACGCGGCGCGCCCGCTGCTCTACGACACCGCGCGGCTCACCCGTCCCCGCGAGGACCCGGGCGACCCGACCAGGCGGATCGGACTGGCCTGGCGCATCGACACCAAGGGCAGCGGACGGTCGAAGACCACGTGCATCTCGAAGCCCGGCGAGTCGCGCGGCTTCTCGTCTCACATGGTGTTCGTGAAGCACCGGCCGCTGGGCGCGTTCGTGATGCTCAACACCGTGCCGGACAACCCGACCGCGCCCGGGATCGGGACCGCCGTGGTCAACGCGCTGCCGTCGGCGACGGGCGGCGCACGCACCACCCGCACCTGCCCGGTCTCGGGCTGACGCCCTTCGTCCATCCTGCGCTGCCGACCGAGCGATGGCGGGGTCTCAGCTGCTCTCCGCCACGCGTGCGACTTCCGGAACAGCGGGTCGGTCCTCCCGCCGGGCGCGCGCGTCGGCTCGCGTCATGGGCTTGCGCCCCCAGTCGGCGGCGACGGCGTATTCGAGTAGCTCCTCGAAGTAGTCGGTCAGTCGCGGGGGCGAGAGCCCGACGGTCGCGAGCAGCTCCCGGGTCGGATCGTTCCCGAACGACTGGCGCATGCTGAAGTACGGCAGGAAATCCGCAGCCGCCGCGAGCTGCTTCTTGCGCTTGCCGCGGTATAGATGGCCCAGCACCGGGTGGAGCGTGTGCATGTACAGGCCGAGCGGGATCAGCGTGGGGGGGCGACGGCCGAAATAGCGCGCAGACGTGTCGAGCAGCTCGCCGGCGGTCCCCGCCTGCGGGCCGGCGACGAGGTGGAGCGTCTCGCCGCTCGGATCGGGGAGCTGCGCGAGCTCGAAGAACCCGTCGGCGACGAAGTCGACCGGCACAGCGTCGACGACCGTGTCCCGCCGCACGGGGACAATCGGCGCGTTCAGCCCGCGCGCGAACAGCTTGAGCGGGTAATAGAGGACGTTGAACGTCGGCGTCCATCCGGACGAGCGCTCGCCGACGACGATGCTCGGACGGAAGATTCGCACGGGGAGGCGGTCGGTTCGCTCCCGCACGAGCCGCTCCGCTTCGAACTTCGACTGCTCGTACGAGTTGCGGAAGCTCTGCCCCACATCCAGGTCGGACTCCTCGAATCGCGCGTCATGCATACCGGCGACGTAGGTGGTGGATACGTAGAGAAACGCTCGCAGCCCGCCACGCTCGAGACAGCGCTCCGCGAATGCCAGGGAGTTCCTCGTTCCCTCGACGTTGATGCCCCGGGCGACGTCGAGCGGATCCGCGAAAGAGACCGATGCCGCCGCATGCACGACTTCCGTAACCTCGTCCGCGATCTCGTCGAGCTTGCCGGAGGCGGCGCCAAACGCCGGGAGGCTCATATCTCCGGGCACGGCTGTGAGCCGCTGGCCATATGCGTCGGGCGATCCGTAGATCGCGGCGATCGCGCCGCCGAGGCGTTCGGTTGCCTCCGCCTCGTTCGCGGCGCGAACGAGCGCGTACACCCGCCGATCCGTCCGCTCCAGGTACCGGGCCAGGATCTGGCCGCCCAGGAAGCCAGTGGCGCCTGTGAGGAACAGCGCTCCATCGGACGAGTTCATGGGATCACACTTTTCGGCGTAGGGTGGAGCGTCACCCTAGCGGCGCGCGCCTACACTCGGCCCAGTGTTGCGCGACATCGCCACCCGCGTCATCGCCCACGGCGCCGGCCGTGTCCCCGGCCTGCGCCGGCTGCCAATCCTCAAGGTCCTGGCGATCGGTGAGATCGCTCTGATCGCCCGGAGCCACATCAGCAAGCTCGACCCCGAGGAGCGCAGGCGGCTGGTCGAGCTGCTGCGGGCCGGTCGCGGCCGTCCCCGCAATCTGTCCCAGGCGGAGCGCGACGAGCTTCAGGCGCTGGTCGCCAAGGCGGAGCCGCGCCTGTTCGCCGGGCTGGTGGCCGACAAGCTCTCGCCGGTGCCGCTGCCGCGGCGCGTGGTGCGCGGGCCGCGCAGGGACCGAGAGCCCGAGCCCGAGCCGGTCGCGCACTGACCGAGCTCTCCTGGTACCACACGATCGAGCTGCCCGAGGGCGTCACTCCGGGCTACTTCGACACGCGTCCGGCGCTGCGGGCGGTCCCGCTGCCAGCGTCGCTCGAGGGCCTCCGCTGCCTTGACGTGGGCACCTCCGACGGCTTCTGGGCGTTCGAGATGGAGCGCCGCGGGGCCAGCCAGGTGGTGGCGCTCGACATCGACGACCCAGCCGACTACGACTGGCCCGAGCCGCGTCCCGAGCGGCCGGCGCGCCCCGCCAACCAGGAGCCGGGGGTCAACAGGTGCTTCGCCCACGCGCACAGCGCGCTGGGCTCCCGGGTCGAGCGGGTCGACCTGCGCGTGTACGACCTCTCCCCCGAGCGACTCGGCAGCTTCGACTTCGTGTTCATGGGCGCGCTGGCCCTCCACCTGCGCGATCCGATCGGAGCCTTCGGCGCCATTCGATCCGTCACCGGCGGCCAGTTCCTCTCCGCCGAGCACATCTCGATGTCGATGACCATCACCCGCCCAACGACCCCGGCCGCGGACCTCGCCGGGGAGCGCGGGATCCCGCGCTGGTGGACGCCGAACATCGTTGCCCACCGCCGCATGCTGACCGCCGCGGGCTTCGAGATCGTGGACGCCGGCGGCCCGTACTTAGTCCCGTTCGGGGATGGCTTCGCCCCGCCGCTCGGGCTGCGCGCCATCCTGCGCCTGCGCTCGCCGCGGCAGATCGTCTTCCACGCGCTCACCCGCCGGACCGGAGCGCCGTGCGCCTGGGCGCTGTGCCGGCCGGGCCTCGTACCGTGAGGGGGATGCCAATCGTCCCCCGTGGCGCATGACGATCGACCAGGCCGTCGACCTGCTGGAGCTGACGCCGCCCTGCGACGTGCGCGAGATCCAGCTCGCCCGCCGGCGGCTGGCCATGCGCTGGCACCCGGACCGGGCCGCGCCCGACCA
>JAXDIC010000086.1:0-4230 GCA_034664185.1 Thermoleophilaceae bacterium | reverse complement strand
AGGAAGGAAGCTCGTCCGGCGCCGGCGCGCTCTCTCCACTCGCTGCGCTCGGCGTCCTGCACGAGCCGGCCGAACTCGACGGCCGATACCGCCTGCGGCGCCTCGAACACCGAGCCGCGCGAGCCGCGCCAGCGCTCCACGTAGCGGGTCACGTGTGGACCGTAGGTCGCGACGGCGTCCGCGTTCCCGTACAGCCAGCGGGTGGGCCACAGCGACAGCGTGTGGGCGGCCGTGCGCGGGTGCGACCACATCGTGGCCCAGAGCACGAACGGCACGCCGGCGCGGCGCGCCGCGAGGTACGAGCCGGGCAGCGCCACGCGTCCGCCGAGCCCGCAGATCACGGCGCGGTAGCGACCCGACCCCGCCATCAGCGCCGCCCGGATCTGCGAGGCGCGATGCACGGTCAGGCCCTCGGCGCGGTCGCCGCTGTCCGACCACGCGATCACCTCCACGCCCTCGGCCTCGGCAAGCAGCCGGTACGGCTCGCGGCGGTACGGCGAGATCTCGCCGGTGATCAGGCACGCCGGTAGCGAGCTCACGACGCCATCGCCTCGCGGTAGACCTCCACCGTGGCCAGCCCGCACGCCTCCATGCCGAAACGCGCTTCGGCGGTGCGCCGCGCGGCGGCCGCGAGCTTGTCCAGGGAGTCGAGCTGGGACAGCACCTCGGCCATCGCGTCGGCCAGCGCCGGCGGATCGAGCGGCGGGACCAGCAGCATGCCCTCTCCCAGCGCCGCGATCTCCTCGGGCCCCGCCTCCCCGGAGCAGCCGATCGCCGGCACGCCGCACGCCAGTGCCTCCACGTAGGCGACGCCGAACGCCTCGTCCACGCTGGGCATCGCCATCAGGTGGCAGCGCGCGAGCTCCGCCATCGCCGCGTCCGGGTCCAGGCTGCCCGCCCACTCGACGCGGTCGGACACGCCCAGCTCGAGTGCGCGCTGGCGCAGTCCGGCCAGCTCGGGACCGTCGCCGATCAAAAGCCAGCGCAGCTCCGGCATCCGCTCGGTCAGCAGCGCCAGCGCCTCCAGGACGTCAGCGTGCCGCTTGCGCGCCACCACGTGGGCCAGGGTGGCCACGGTGGGCAGCTGGCGCTTGGGTGGGAGTGGGGAGGGGGGCGGCGCCCCGGGCGGGTGCACCACCCGCATCCGCTCGCCCGTGCCCGCCAGCGACGCGGCCAGCTCCAGCACGCCGCGGCTGTTGCACATCACGCGGGCGCTGCCGCGCAGCACCTCGCCGATGGTGGCCCGAGCGGCCGGTGCGGTCAGCGTGGGCGCCAGCAGGTCGCCGCCGTGCACCGAGACAACCAGCGGCAGGTTGTGGGCCCCGGCCCACGGCCGCGCGGCGGCGCCGGCCGGCATGGCGTAGTGCGCGTGCACGAGGTCGATCGGCCGCTGCCGGTGCTCGCGGTCGAGCGCTCGCCCGAGCGGCCGCCGCGCCCAGCGATGCCAGCCGCCGTACGCGCGCTCGCGCGGCGGCGACACGAAGCGCACGTACTCCACCTCGATCCCGTCCAGCACGTCGCGCCGCGGTTGATCGGCAGCCGCCCGCAGCTCGCGGACCAGTGCGCCCGGTCTGCCGTGCGTGGCCTCGCCGACGGCGCGCGCGCCGGGCAGCGGGCGCTCCAGCGCCAGCACGCGCACGTCCGCTCCGGCGTCGCGCGCGGCAACCGCCTGGCGGTGCGCCCAGACGCCCAGCACCGGGTCGCGCCGGCGCGGGTAGTACTCGGCCACTACGCACACCCTCATGGGAGCGGAGCCGAGAGCGCGTGCGTGCGCACGGTCTCCTGCGCGCGCCGGCGGTCCACGAACGGGTGGTCGGCCAGGAAGCGCCGCGCCTCCTCCGTCGCGTCCCGGGACGAGTAGGACGCCGCCACGGCCGCGTGCTCGTGCCTGGCGGGCAGCGCGTCAACGATCCCCAGCCGCCAGCCGCGCTCGGCCGCGAGGGCCGCCCAGTGCAGGTCCAGCCCCCAGCCGTAGCGCAGGGGGGCGAACGGCGTCAGCTCCGATGCGGCGTCGCGCCTGAAGCAGGTCACCGGGCCGATCTCGACGAACCGGGTCTCGCGCGCGAGGACGCCGGCGCGGCGGCGCGTCACGGGCCAGGCGGCGAAGCTGGCCAGCGTCTGCGCGGGCTGCGCCAGCGACAGGTCCAGTCGCTCGCAGACCGCCAGGAAGCGGTCGAGGAACCGGCGCGGCAACGTCACGTCGTCGTCCACCACCAGAGTCCAGTCGGCGACGGGACCGCCAGCCGCGGCGCTCAGAACCTGGTTCAAGTTCTCGAACTTGCCCCCGCGCAGGCCGCTGGCAAGCGTCCGGTCGGCCAGCGCCGGGTCGGGCTCGCCCATCGAGCCCAGGGCCACCCGCAGCGAGTGGCGCGTGCCGGCCAGCTCCTCCAGCGCGCCCGTCAGCCGGCTGCCGCCCGGACGGTACGCGGACACGACCAGGACCTCCCGGACGGGCATCTGCGCGGCCACGCGGTCGAGTCGCGCGCCCGCCCGCGACAGCGCCACGCGCGCGTCCAGCACCCGGTCCTGGGCGCGGCGCATCCGCTGGCGTCGCGGCCCGCCGGGGCTGCCCTTCTCGCCGGTGAGGAAGGTGTCCGGACCGGGCAGGTGCTGCGCGGCGGGCCCCGCGCCGCGGCCCGCCGGCGGCGGGGTGCTCATCGCGGGCGTACCGCCTCCGCCACGCGCCCCGCGGAGTGGGCGCCCATCACCAGCCCCTGGGGACAGGCGCGCCTCACCGTGTGCCAGCCGCAGCCGGCCAGCACCCGCAGCTCGCGCCGGAGCGCGGGGGCGCGGTCGCGCATCGTGTCGTACGCGCGCATGTTGCGACCGCGGCGGTAGGCGCTGCGCATGAGCGATCGCAGGCGCGCGTCGTCGCCCGCGCGACGATGGTCCAGGCCGGCGCCCGCCAGGTACACCACGCGCCCGCCGGCGGCATGCAGCCGGCGCAGCCACTCCTCCTCGTCGCCGCCGGTGGAGAAGCGCTCGTCGAACGGCCCCACGCGCTGGAACGCGCTCTGCCGCAGCGCCATGTTGGCACTCCACACGAGCTCCGCCTCCCGGTCCTCGGGGCCCAGGTCGAGCGAGGTGATGGGTGGCTTCTCGCGGCCGCAGCCGCGCGGCGACGGGCCCTCGAGCCGCGCGCGTATCGGTCCGCCGAACACCTCCACGTCGGGGTTCCGGGCGGCGCCTTCCACGATCGCCCGCAGCCATCCCGGTGGCGCCTGCACGTCGTCGTCCACGAGGGCGACCAGCGGTGCCGCCGCCGCCTGGATGCCCACGTTGCGCGCCGTGTTGGGGCCGTTGCCGGAGGAGGGGCGGAGCAGGCGCGCCCCGTGGCGCGCGGCCACCTCCGCCGTCGCGTCGGTGGAGCCGTCGTCCACCACGATCAGCTCGTATGCGCGGTCCAGGTCCTGGGCGGCGAGAGAGCGCAGGGTCACGTCCAGATAACCCGCGCGATTGCAGGTGGGAACCACCACGGCGACGACCGGTCCGGCCACCCTCGCAGGTTACCCTCAGCCACTTGACACCGGCCGTGGACATCGCCTTGGTCTCGCTGGGCACCACGATGGGGCTGAGGCGCTTCGACGAGTCCTTCGCGACGCTGGTCCGCGCGGCTGGAGCCAGCTGCCAGGTGGTGCCGGTGCAGATCGGGCCGAGCGGCAAGCTGCGCCGCAACGCGCCCACCACGGACTTCGTCGAGGCTCTGGCGGCGCGCCGCTCCATGCGCGGCGTCGATGCCCGCGCGATCGTGTACTCCACGATCACGGCCGCGCTGTTCCAGCGTCCGGAGGTGCCCTTCGGGATCCGGTTCGACGCCATCGCGGCGCTCAACCGCCCGGGGGCGGGCGGCGTGTGGCAGCGGGTGCGCGAGCGGCGAGTGCTGGAGAGCGCCGACCTGCTGATGCCGATCAGCCGCGGTGCCGCCGAGGCGGTGGACGGCCTGACGCCACCGGTCGTGCGCCTGCCCAATCCGATCGAGGAGATCGAGCCGGCCCCCGAGCGCGACATCGACGCCATCGCCTACTCCGGGGGCCAGAAGAAGCGCGGCATCGACCTGATCTGCACGGCATGGGCGCAGGCCGCGCCCGCGGGCGCGCGGCTCGTGATCGGCGGCGGCACTCGGGAGCGCGGCCTGCGGCTGCTGCGCCAAGCTGGGGTCCCCGAGCCCGCCGGCGTGGAGTGGGCGGGCCAGCTGGAGCACGGGCGCTGGGTGGACCTGGTGCGGCGTGC
>JAXDIC010000081.1:0-3979 GCA_034664185.1 Thermoleophilaceae bacterium | reverse complement strand
AGTTCCTGGCGGCCGCGCAGCTCGTGGTCTACGCCGGAGCGGTGATGGTGCTCTACGTGTTCGTGGTCGCCTACATCGGCGGGGTCGAGGAGCGCGAGGACGGCCAGGGGATCGTCGGGCGCCTGGGTGCGCTCTTCGCGGCGGCCCTCCTGGCCGAGCTGACCGTCGCCGTGGTGGGCTCCGGCCTTGGCGCCCTCGACTCGCGCGGCGCGCACGTGCCAGCCGGGTTCGGCTCGCCCGGGGCGATCGGCAAGCTGCTCCTGGAGAAGTTCCTGGTGCCGTTCGAGGCGGCCTCGTTCCTGCTGCTGGTCGCGGCGGTGGGCGCCATCGTGCTGGCGCGCAGGCGCCGCGGGCTGGCGGACCACGGCGACGAGCTGCCGGAGCGGGCGGGCCAGGACCCGCTCGGCGATCGCCGCGACGGCGGTGGGGAGTCGGTGCCCGGCGAGGACGAGCCGACCCGCCTGCCCGCCGGCACGGCCGAGGGGCGGGGGGATCCCACGCCGGAGCGCGACGCGGAGCCCGAGCCCGAGCCCAACCCGGACGCGGAGCCCGAGCCCGTCACGGAGCCCGCCTGATGGACATCGTCTGGTTCGTCGTCCTGTCGGCGTTCATCTTCTGCATCGGCGCCGCCGGCGTGCTGACGCGCCGCAACCCGCTCGTGATCCTGCTCTGCCTGGAGCTGATGCTGAACGCCGGCAACCTCGCGCTGGTGGCCTTCTCCCGGATGCTGGGCAACCGCGAGGGCCAGGTGTTCGCGCTGATCGTGATGGTGGTCGCCGCGTGCGAGGTGGTGGTCGGCCTCGGGCTGATCGTGGCGATGTACCGCAGGCGCCTCCCGATCGACGTGGACGAGGTCAGGGAGCTGCGCGGATGAGCCTGGCTGGCCTGGGCTGGCTCGTCCTGGTGTTCCCCCTCTGGGGCTGCGTGCTCATCTCGCTGGGCTGGCGCTGGCTGCCCGGACGCACCGCGGGCTGGATCGCCAGCGCGGCGGTGCTGGGCTCCTTCGTGAGCGCGATCGGTGCGTTCCTCAACCTCCAGGACCGCGCGCCGGCGGCGCGGCGGGCGACCTCCAACGCGTTCGCCTACGCGCACACGGCCGGGGTGAACATCGACCTGGGGATCCTGGTGGACCCGCTGGCGGTGTTCATGGCGCTGGTGGTGAGCGGCGTGTCGTTCCTGATCCACGTCTACTCGGTGGCCTACATGTCCTCCGACCGCGGCTATTCGCGCTACTTCGCCTACCTCAACTTCTTCGTCTTCTCGATGCTGCTGTTGATCATGGCCGGCAACTTCGTGCTGCTCATCGTCGGCTGGGCGTTCGTGGGGGCGGCGTCGTACCTCCTGATCTCGTTCTGGTACCGGCGGCGCACGGCCACCTCGGCCGGCATGAAGGCGTTCGTGATCAACGTGATCGGCGACATCGGCATGGTGGTCGGCACGTTCCTGCTGTTCCGGAGCGTGCACGCCCTGGACTACGGCACGGTGTTCGAGCGCGCGCACCACGCGTTCTCCGTCAACCAGGGGTCGCTGGTGGCGGCGTGCATCCTGTTCCTGGTCGGGGCGTTCGCCAAGTCCGCCCAGCTGCCGCTGCACACCTGGCTGCCGGACGCGATGGAGGGCCCCACTCCGGTCTCCGCGCTGATCCACGCGGCCACGATGGTCACGGCGGGCGTGTACCTGATCGCGCGCCTACACCCGCTGTTCGAGCGCGCGCCGGCGGCGGCCGACGTAGCCGCGATCGGCGGCACGGCCACCCTGGTGTTCGCCGCCACGGTGGCGCTCGTGGTGACCGATCTGAAGCGCGTGATCGCGTATTCCACGATGTCTCAGATCGGCTACATGATCCTGGGCGTCTCGACGTTCGCGTACGCGGCCGGGCTGTTCCACCTGATGACGCACGCGTTCTTCAAGGCGCTCCTGTTCATGGGCGCGGGCTCGGTGATCGGCGCGATGGGCGGGGAGCAGTCGCTGGACCGCATGGGCGGGTTCCGGCGCGCGATGCCGTTCACCTACGTCACGTTCACGTTCGGCGCCCTGGCGCTCAGCGCGTTCCCGCCGCTGTCCGGGCTGTTCTCGAAGGACGCGATCCTGGCGTTCGACCTGCACCGCGGCGGGCTGTACGCGGTGCTCGCGGTGTTCGGCTACATCGCCGCGGGGCTCACGGCCTTCTACGCCTTCCGGATGGTCTTCCGCGTGTTCTGGGGCGACCCCGTGCCGGAGGCCCAGTCGCTGATCGAGAAGGGTGAGATCGCCCACGCCGACCACCGCAACCCAGCGAGCGGCGAGGAGGAGGACACGGACGTGGGCTTCCCCGGTCCCGAGCACCACATCGCCGAGAAGGCGTGGCCGATGCGCGCGGCCATGGGCCCGCTGGCGTTCCTGTCGATCGGCGGCGGGATCGTGCTGATCCCGGGCGTGACCACGTGGCTGGACGACTTCCTGAAGCCCACGTTCCAGGACTCGCGCTACATCGACCAGGCTCCGTCGCACGCGGCCGAGTGGGGCGGCTTGGCGGTGGGCGCGGCGCTGTCGGTGGTGGGCATCGTGGTGGCCTACTCGCTGTTCATCCGCCGCCGCGGCGCCACGCTGGCGCTGCGCGACCGCTACGCGGCGCTGCACGACTTCCTCGCCCACAAGTGGTACTTCGACGAGCTGTACGACGTGCTGTTCGTGCGGCCCGTCGTCGCGTTCGGGCGCTTCGGGCGCACGGTGTTCGAGAGCGCCGTGGTGCAGGGCCTGTTGATCGGCGGCGCGGTGGGCGTCGTGCGCACCGGCACGTCGTTCGCGCGCTCGATCCAGTCCGGCTACCTGCGCGCGTACGCCCTCCTCCTGATCATGGGCCTGGGCGCGCTGGGCCTCTACTTCCTGCTCCAGGCGTCGTGACCGTCCCACTGTCGATCACCATCTTCCTGCCGCTGGCCGCCGGCGTGGCGGGGGCGTTCCTGCCGCCCGGCTGGGCGCGCCGGCTGGTGCTGGCGTCAAGCGTGGCCGTGCTGGGCCTGGCGATCTGGATGATCGCCGACTACCCGACGCACGGCGGTGGGCTGAAGTACGTGACCAACACCGAGTGGATCCCCGAGTTGGGCATCCGCTACTCGCTGGGCGTCGACGGGCTCAACCTCTTCCTGATCGGCCTGACGGCGCTGTTGTGGGTGCCCGCCACGCTGTTCGCCGCGCTGCGCGAGTGGGAGCGCCCGCGGCTGTTCTACTTCCAGATGGCGCTGGCCGAGACCGCGGTGCTGGGCGCGTTCTGCGCTCAGGACCTCGCGCTGTTCGTCTTCTTCTTCGACCTGATGCTGGTGCCGTTCTACTTCCTGATCGGCGCCTGGGGCGGCCGCGAGCGGGTGCGCGCCACCACCAAGCTGGTCATCTACACGCTGGCCGGCTCGCTCCTGATGTTGGCGGGCGCGGTGGCGCTGGGCGTGCTGTCCACGCCGGCGGGCGGCCACATCTCCTTCTCGCTGGCCGACCTGGCGCACCGAACGCTGGGCAGCGGGTCGCAGGAGTGGATCTTCCTGCTGTTCGCGGCGGCGTTCCTGGTCAAGGCCCCCGCGTTCCCGCTGCACGGCTGGATGCCGGACGGCTACCGCGCGGCGCCCATCCCGGTGCTGCTGGTGTTCTCGGCCGTGCTGTCGAAGGTCGGGATGTACGGCTTCCTTCGGGTGGTGCTGCCGATCATGCCCGACGCGTCGCAGCACTTCCAGACGCTGATGATCGTGGTGGCCGTGGTGTCGATCCTGTACGGGTCCGCGCTGGCGTTCTCGCAGGACGACGTGCGGCTGGTGGTGGGGTACTCGTCGGTGGCGCAGCTCGGGTTCATCCTGCTCGGGATCTTCGCGCTCGACCTGGAGGGCAAGGGGGCGCAGGGCGCGCTGCTCCAGATGGTCAACCACGGCCTGGTCACCGGGGCCCTGTTCCTGATCATCGCGGCGCTGGCGCTGCGGGCCAACGGGTCGGAGTCGCTGTCGCGCATGGGCGG
>JAXDIC010000217.1:0-8580 GCA_034664185.1 Thermoleophilaceae bacterium | reverse complement strand
AGCGCCTTCAGCCGCGACCGGTGGAACGGCCCGCGCGTGGTGACCAGGGCACGGCCACCCTTGAAGCCGACGACCCAGCCGGCCACGCCGCCCACCGTGGCCGCGGCCCAGGCCACGAGCATGACCTCCAGCAGGTCAAGCCGGCCGCGCCCGGCGAGGATCGCCGCCGCCACCAGCACGGCCTCGCCCGGGCCGGGAAGCCCGACCCAGCTGACCAGCGCCGCCGTTCCGAGCCCCACGTAGCCGCCCGCCAGTCCGTGGAAGTGGTGGTGCAGATGGATGGCGGCCGACAGCATCGGCCTAATGCTGGCGGGTCGGGGCCCGCCGGCGCCCCACGTGGGCGCCGGCAGGCCTCGAGCGGCTCCCGCCTAGTGGCAGAGGCCGGACGGCTTGGAGGCGGTGCAGGTGTTGTTCTTGAACAGAACGCTGCCGCTTCCGTCCCAGTCGATGTCGAACGGCTTGTTCTTCTTGAGGGTGTTGCCCTTCACCGTGTCACCGGTCGGCGCGGTGCCTCCCAAGCCCTTCCGGATCACGATCCCGCCCGTCGCGACGGACGGGTGGGCGTCGGTGTTGCCGGTCACCGTGTTGCCCTGAACCAGGGTGTCCGTGGCCCCGCTCAGCGCGATGCCCAGTCCCGAGATCGCCGCCTGGCCGCTCGTCGGGTCGCCCGGGCAGGCGTTGTTGTTGTTCGTGACCTTGTTGGAGCGGATCTTCCACTTGCCCGCGGGCCCCGGCGCGTCGGCCAGTACGAAGGCCCCCGCGCAGTTGCCGGTGAGGGTGTTGTTCTCGACGAGGCCCGTCACGGCATCCCGCATGAACACGCCCGGGCCGTGGTTGCCGCGGGAGATGCTGTTCCTCACGACGGCGTTGGCCTTGGGCGAGTCGCCGATGTAGAAGCCGGCGTCGCCGTTGTTCCGCGAGGTGTCACGCAGGAAGTGCGTGCCCGACGACGTGTTGGCGAAGGTGCCGTAGCCGCCGTTGCTCAGGAGGCGAGAGTCGCTCAGCGTGACCTTGGAGCCGCCGAAGATGAACACGCCATCGCCATCGAAGGCCTTGACGGTGAAGCCGGAGATCTTCACCTTGCTGACGCTGGTGGTCGCGGTCGGTGGCCCGGTCGTGCTGGTGGTGACGTTGCCGTGCACGCAGATCCCGACCGTCTTCCCGCTGTCGTTCAGCTGGGTGCAGACGTTGGGGAGCGCGGTGGCCGGCTTGGTGAGCGTCACGTTGGATCCCTGGAGCTTGATCCCGTTCTTGGAGATGTCCAGGTTCTCGGTGTAGGTGCCCTTGTCGACCTTGATCGTGTCGCCTGCCTTGGCGGCGTTGATCGCCGCCTGGATCGACTGGCCCTTGTGCACCACGTGGGTGTGGCTCTTGGCCGCGGCGGGGGCGGCCACGACCAGGGCGCTGGCCATGGCCACGAGCGCCGCGGCGCGGAATGGATGCATCGATCGCATCGGTTCGCTTCCTTTCTTCGAGAGCAGCCGGTGAGGGTACGACGCGACCTAAAGGCCGACTTAAGGATCAGCGCAGCTTCGGCAGGTGACGCCAGGCGCGCGGCCGGGTGAGCACGGCGCGCCGGAACGGAGCCGGGTCGAAGTACGAGACCCGCTCGATCATGAGGCCGTCCTGGAACCGGAACACGTCGCACATGTCCACGCTCAGCGGGCGCCCGCCGAGCGTGCCGGTCAGGGTGAACTCGATGTAGGCGCCGTCTCCGTCTCCCCCGCCGCGGTGGATCTGGGCGGTGGCGTCGGGCATCAGCGCGAAGACGACGCGGAAGAGCTCGAGGAAGCCCTCCGGGCCGTGCGCGGTGGGGAAGCCGGGCTGGACGAGGCGGCAGTCCCGGTGCACCACCCAGGCGTAGCGGGCGAACCGCTCGTAGGAGCCGCTCTTCCAGAGCTCGCTGAAGATCTCGACCCACTGCTCCGGGCTCTGGATCCTCGTCGGCGACTGGAATCTGGGGGTGGCCGTGGCCACGCGCCGATATTAACGTACCGACGGTATGTGACTGTGCGCGACCGCGGCTGGAAGACTCGCGCCCATGTCGCGTGGGTTTCGACGGCGGCTGGCGGGCATCGCCGCCCTGGGCTTCGGCCTGCGCGCCGTGGTGGCGCTGGCCGTCGCCCCGGCGTCGCTCACGGCCAGGGGCGACCCGCGCTACTTCCACCAGGCCGCCAACCTGCTGGCCGACGGGCACGGCTACATCATCCCCGCGCAGTGGTTCATGAGCGGGGCGGAGGTGCCGGCCACCGAGCACCCGCCGCTCTGGTCGGCCGTGCTGTCGCCCTTCGCCGCCCTCGGCGCGACCAGCGTCCACTCCCAGCAGCTCGTCGGCTGCGCGGTGGGCGCGGCCACCATCGCGTGCGCGGGCGCGCTGGGGCGCCGCGTGGGCGGCGACCGTGTCGGATTGCTGGCCGCGGCGGCGTGCGCGCTCTACCCGGTGTTCGTGGCGATGGACGGGTCGCTGATGAGCGAGCCCCTCTACGCGCTGTGCGTCGCGGTGGTCCTGCTGACCGCCCTGCGGGTGGCCGAGGCGCCGAGCCTGCGCCGGAGCGCCCTGCTGGGGCTGGTCATCGGGGTGACGGCCCTGGCGCGCACCGAGGCGATCGCCCTGGTCGTCCTGATCGGAGTGCCGCTGGCACTGCGCCTGCGCGAGCGGCGCGCGACGCATCTGGCCGTGGTGACCGCCGTGGCGCTGGCCGCGGTGGCTCCCTGGTGCATCCGCAACTCCGTGGAGCTGCACCGGCCGATGCTGGTCTCCAGCGAGGACGGCTCCGTGCTGGCGGGCGCCAACTGCCCGCTGACCTACCGCGGCTACGACATGGGCTACTGGAACGCCCACTGCGTGAGGCCCGCGCACGATCGCAACTCGGCGTTCGCGTCGGTCAGGCTTCGCGCGGTGGGGCTCCGCTATGCCCGTGACCACGCCGGGCGGATACCGGCTGTGGAGGGCGTCCGGCTGCTGCGGACCTTCGGCATCTGGCAGGCGCACCGGCACGTCTACTTCGCCGAGGGACGAGACCTGCCGTGGCGCTCGGTTGCGGTCGGTGCCTGCTGGGCGGTGCTCGCCCTGGGACTGGCCGGGGCGGCGGTGCTCCGGCGCACCGATCCGTGGCGGCTCGGGCTGCTGCTGACGCCGGTGGCGCTGGCCGTGATCACCACGCTCCTGGCCTTCGGCTACCCCCGCTTCCGCTATGCGGCCGACGTGTCGCTGCTCGTGCTCGCCGCGCTCGTGGTCGAGCGGGTCTGGCGACGCTACGGCAGGCGGCCCGCGAAGCGCAGCGAGCCCGCCGCCGCCCCGAGCAGCAGCACGAGCCCTCCGACGGCGAACGCGGAGGTGGCCTCGCGTCGCACCTTCTTCTGGCCGAGGCGCGAGCCGAGGGTCTTGTAGATCGACGACAGCTCGCCGGAGTCCTGCGCCGCGAACGCGTGTCCGCCGGAGGCCTCGGCGATCTGGCGCAGCGTCTCGGGGTCGGGCTGCACGACGATCGGCGGCCCGCCGCCCGGGCTGGGCACGGTGCCGTTGCCCGTCCCCAGGCTGACCGTGTAGATGGGGATGTGCTTGCGGGCCGCGTCGCGCGCCACCGCCACCGGGTCGCTGCCCGTGGTCGTGGCGCCGTCGGAGAGCAGCACGATCGCCCCCGGCGGCGGGCGCGCGGCGCCGTCGTGGCGAGCCAGCAGGCCCAGCGCGGTCTGCAGCGCGTCGCCCGTGGCGGTGGCCCCGTCGGCCTGCTGGAGGTCGATCACGCGGCGGGCCACGTCGTGGTTCTGGCTGGGCGCCAGGGCCTGGTCCGGCGCGTCGGCGAAGGTGACCACGCCGACCGCCACGCCGGCGGGGATCTGGTCGAGGAAGGTGTGCGCGGCGCTCTTGGCTGCCGTGATCCGGTCGGGCGTGACGTCGGTGGCCAGCATCGAGCGCGAGTGGTCGGTGACGATCACGATCGACGCGCGATCCACCGGCACGGCCACCGTGCGCTGCGGCCTGGCCAGCGCCAGCGCCAGCGCGGCCAGCGACGCGAGCGCCAGCACGGCGGGCAGGTGCCTGCGCCACGCCGGGATGGCCACGGCGGCGAGCTTGAGCGAAGGCACGGCGGTGAAGCGCACCGGGTAGCGCCGCGCCGACCGCCGACTGGCCATGTACGCGAGCAGCGCCAGCGGCACGAGCAGCAGGGCCCACAGCATCTGCGGGGCCGCGAAGCTCACCGCAGCCTGCTCCCCAGCTTGCGCAGCCAGTCGTCGCCGGTCGAGAGCCGCAGGTGCTCGATGCGCAGCCGGCGAAGCTCGCGCGCCACGCGCGCGCGACTCTCCGCCTCGATCTGGGCGAAGCGCCGGCGCACGGCACCGCGCGAGGTGTCCACCTCGACTCGCTCGCCGGTCTCGGGATCGACCAGGGCCAGGTGGCCCACGGCCGGCAGCTCGCCCTCGCGCGGGTCGCTGACCTCCACGGCCAGCAGCGAGTGGCGCGCGCGCAGCGCGCCGATGGGACGCGTCCAGTCGTCCTGGTCGCGGAAGTCCGATATCACGACGATCAGCCCGGGCTGGGTGGCCACCTTGCCGACGCGGGTCAGCGCGTCAGCAAGTCCGCGCGCGTCGCGCTGGCCGTCCGCCGCCACCCCCTCGCCCAGCCGCCGGCGAAGCGCCACCAGTCCCGGCCGCGAGGCGCGGGGACGGACCAGCCCGACGTCGCCGGCGCCGAAGGTCAGGAGCGCCACCCTTCCCGCCCGCCGGATGGCCGCGTGCCCGAGGGCCAGTGCCGCTCCCTCAGCCACGTCGATCTTCAGCCGGTCGGCGGTGCCGAAGGCCATCGACGGCGAGATGTCCAGCACCAGCCAGGTGGTCAGGGTGCGCTCCGGCACGTGCAGGCGCACGTGCGGTTGGCCGGTGCGCGCGGTGGCGGCCGGATCGATCTGGCGCACGTCGTCCCCCACCTGGTAGGGACGCAGCTGCGCCAGCTCGGTGCCAGAGCCGAGGCCCACGGCGCGGCGGTCGCCGGGCAGCACGCCGGACGCGCGCTGCGCCATCACCAGGTCCAGCGCCTCGAGCAGCCGCTGCGGCATCGGGCCGGGACCCTGCCGCGCGGCGGGCGACTCGAGCGGCGTTCGGGTCACGCCGCCTCCGTGCCCTGCAGCCGATCCACGCGCGGCTCCGGCACGGCTGCCAGCACCCGGTCGAGCAGGGCGTCCGCGGTCACGTCCTCGGCCAGGGCGTCGTACGAGAGCACGATCCGGTGGCGCAGCACGTCCGGGACCAGGTCGCGCACGTCCGTGGTCGAGACGTAGCCGCGACCGCGGAGCAGCGCCAGCGCCCGGCCGGCCTGGACCAGGCCGATCGGTCCACGCGGGCTCGCGCCGTAGTCGATGTAGGGCGCGATGTCGGCCAGGCCGTACTCGGCGGGCCTGCGGGTGGCGTCCGCCAGCCCCACCGCGTAGCCGATCACGTCGCGGTCGACCAGCACGGATCGGGTCACGCGCGCGAAGCGGTCGAGGTCGGCCAGGCTGAGCTGCTCGTGGACGTCGGCGGCGTCGGCCAGGGAACGGCCCACCACGGACGCCTCCTCGCCGATCGCGGGGTAGTCCACCACGACCTTCATCAGGAAGCGGTCGACCTGCGCCTCGGGCAGCGGGTAGGTGCCCTCCGCCTCGATCGGGTTCTGCGTGGCCATCACGAGGAACGGCCGCGGGACCGGGAAGGTCTCACCGCCGATGGTCACCTGGTTCTCCTGCATCACCTCGAGCAGCGCCGACTGCACCTTCGCCGGCGCGCGGTTGATCTCGTCGGCCAGCAGGAAGTTGCCGAAGACCGGCCCCAGCTCGACGTCGAAGCGCCCGCTGTCGGGGCGGTAGACGCGCGTGCCGATCAGGTCCGCGGGCACGAGGTCCGGTGTGAACTGGATCCGGCGGAAGCTGCCGCCCACCACCTTGGCCAGCGTCTTGACCGTCAGCGTCTTGGCCAGGCCGGGCACGCCCTCGAGCAGCACGTGGCCGCCCACCAGCATCGCCACCAGCAGCCGCTCGAGCATCGCGTCCTGGCCGACGATCACGCGCTTGGCCTCGTACAGCGCCTCCTCGAGCGCAGCCCGGGGCTCGTTGCGGGGCGTCCGTGGGTCCTCTTCGTGTGTGGTCATGTCGGGTTCTCCTTTCGAGTCAGATCAGCCGCCCGAACCAGCGCAGCGACATCGCCGCGCCGGCCAGGAGCAGCGCCAGCCCTCCGCCCGCGAACGCGGACGTGATCTGGCGCTGTTCCTTGCGGTGGCCCAGCCGCGAGCCCAGGTCCCTGTAGACCTGCCGCAGCCCGCTCGCCGTGTCCGCCGTGAAGCTCTTCCCGCCCGACGCGCTGGCGATCCGCGCGAGCGACTGCGGGTCCGGGGGCACGCTCTGCGTCTGCGTTCCGCCCCCGCGGCGCGGCACCGTGATCGTGCCCTGGGCGGTGCCCAGCGCAACGGTGTACACCGGGATCTTCAGGCGACGCGCCGTGCGCGCGGCCGCGAGGGGATCGAGCCCGGTCGCCGACTTGCCGTCGGAGAGCAGGACGATCGCCGACGGCGGCCTGCGGCCGTCGGCGCTGCCCGAGCCCTGGAGCACGCGCGTGGCCGCGGCGATGGCGTCGCCGGTCGCGGTGCCGCCGCTGGGAGTCATGCCGCCGATCGCCGCCCTCACCGCGCCCCGGTCGCGCGTGGGGCTCTGGAGCACGGTGGGCTTGGTGTTGAACGCCAGCACCCCGATGCTGACCCTGCCCGGCACGTCGCCCACGAAGCGCAGCGCGGCCTCCTTGGCCGCCACCAGGCGGCTGGGCTGGACGTCCGTCGCCGTCATCGACCCGGACACGTCGGTGGCCAGCATCACCGAGGCGTTCTCCACGGCAATCGCCACCGTTCGCTGCGGCCGGGCCGCGGCCATCACGAGGATCGCGATGGCGAGCAGGACGGCGAACATCGGCGCGTGACGCCGCCAGCGCGGGCTCCGGGGAGCGACGGAGGGCTGGAGCGCGGGCGTCACGAAGGCGGCCGCGGCGGCACGGCGGCGGCGCTGGAGCTGCCAGTAGAAGGCCGCCAGCAGCGGGAGAGCGATCAGGGCTAGTAGGACGGGGGCGGCCTGGAAGGTCACGGCGTGCGGGCGGGGCGCGTACCGAGGGTCACGTCGATCCCCTCGGTCAGGCCGTTGCGCAGGACCGATACGCGCACCTTGTCGCCGGGCTTCTTGCCGGAGATCGCGATGGACACGTCGGTCGGATCCTGCACCGGCTTGCCGTCGACCTTGACGATCACGTCACCCGGCCTGATCCCGGCGCTGTCGGCCGGGCCGCCCGCGACCACGTCCGTGACCCTCGCGCCGCCCGGATTGGTTGCCGACGCCGGCGTGGTGGTCACGCCCAGATAGGCGCGCGTGACTGTGCCGCCCCGCTCGAGGATCGGGACCACGGCGCGCGCGATGTTGGAGGGCACCGCGAAGCCGATCCCGACGTTGCCGGATCCGCCGCCGGTCTGGATCTGGGAGTTGACCCCGACCACGTGGGCGGCGTCGTCCAGGAGCGGGCCGCCGGAGTTGCCCGGGTTGATCGGCGCGTCGGTCTGGATGGCCGCGTCGATCTCGAATCCGTTGGGTGCCTGGATGTGGCGGCCAAGGGCCGAGACGATTCCCTCGGTGGCCGTGCGGTCGAGGTCGAACGGATTGCCGATCGCGATCACCGAGTCGCCGACGGCGATGGCGCTCGAGTCGGCGAACTGCAGCGGCCTGACGCCCTTCGGCACCTTGCTCGGCTCGATCTTGAGCACCGCCAGGTCGCTGGAGGGATCGGTGCCCCGCACGGTCGCGTCGATGGCGGCGGTCTGGGTGCCGAAGCGCACCGTCACGTGCCCGCTGCCCTCCACCACGTGCCCGTTGGTCACGAGGGTGCCGTTGGAGTCGATCAGAAACGCGGTTCCCGCCCCCACGCCGGTCCTGACCGAGACCACGGCGGGGCTGGCGGCGGCGTAGATCGCGGCCGCGCGCGTGTGGCCCTTGCGCGGCTTGACGGGAGCGCCCGATACCGCCGGGAGGCTGGAGGAGGTCTGGGGCGAGCTGTCGCCGCCGCCGGTCAGCGACGCGACGACGAACGCGATCGCCACGACCGCCGCCAGGACCAGCGCCCCGGCCAGCGAGCGACGGCTGGGGCCGGACGGCGCGGGCTGCTTCGCGTAATCCGTGGGGGGCGTCTCGGGAGGTTCGGGCTGGCGAGCCTCGTCGCCGTTCAGCGCGGGCGCGGGCAGGTCCGCCTCCTCGCGGGCCCTGCGCGCGCGCTCGGATTCGGCGCGCCAGTCGCCGGCCCAGAGATGCCGCAGAGGACGACTCAAATCACTCGCTCTTCACGTCGGGAAACCTGCATTTTGCAGCGGAGCACCAACACAACGGAAACACCGATGGTTAAGTGTCCCCTCAATCGAGACTAAGAGGTGCTTCGGTGGAGGGCGCCGGATGCGGGCCCCCGGTGCGCCGATCGTGCTAGATATCGGCGCGCTGTCGCCGCCCGTCGGCCGCTTCGGAGACACGATGACGCCCACTCCCGAGCCATCCAAGCCGCGCCGTCTCCGCCTTCCGAGGCTCG
>JAXDIC010000067.1:0-7993 GCA_034664185.1 Thermoleophilaceae bacterium | reverse complement strand
GTCTACCGCCCGAACGGCAAGAACGCGCTCTACGGCGACACCGGCGCGTTCTCGATCGGCCAGATCCTGCTCCTGCCGAAGCCGGTGCTCGAGCAGCGCGTCCTCTCAGACCCGCGGATCGACATCTACGCCGGCGGCCGCAACGACATCAAGACGAGCCAGATCGACCGCCGCGTCTTGGCGACGCTCGAGTTCCTCGCCGAGTCGGGGCTGCGGCCCTCGGTCAGCTGCCTCAAGTCGGGCCACAGCCTGATGACCTCCTCGGGCAACGTCTCCGAGCACTCATCCGGCAACGCGGTCGACATCTCGGCGATCAACGGGATCCCGATCCTCGGCCACCAGGACAAGGGCGGGATCGCCGAGCAGACCGTCAGGCGGCTGATGACGCTCCAGGGCACCGTCCGCCCGCACCAGATCATCTCGCTGCTCTCGCTCGGCGCCAACACGCTCGCGATGGCCGACCACGCCAACCACATCCACGTCGGCTTCCAGCCGCTGTTCGGCTCGAACGCCAAGCTCGGCCTGCAGACGCTGGCGGTGCTCAAGCCGGGCCAGTGGAACGACCTGATCGCGCGCCTGAAGCAGCTCAACAACCCGATCGTGCCGACGACGGCGTCGAAGTTCGCGATCCCGGTGCCGGGCGCCGAATAGGGCCGTTCGCCCGGTAGCGTTTCAGGGGATGGCTGACTGGGCCACGATCTCCTCGCTCGCGACGGCCGGGGGCACCCTGGTGCTCGCGGTGGCCACCTATTCCTCCGTTCGCGCCGCCAAGCGCTCGGCCGAGCTGACCGAGCTGGCGCTCCAGGAGCAGCTGCGGCCGGTGCTGGTCCAATCGAGCCTGGACGATCCCGTGCAGAAGATCATGTTCATGGACGACCACTGGGTCCGGGTCGGCGGCGGCCAGGGCGTGATCGAGGAGGCGGACGGCGTGATCTACCTGGTGTTGAGCGTGCGCAACGTGGGCTCCGGGATCGGGGTGCTCCAGGGCTGGCACCCGTGGGGCGAGATGCAGCGCGGGAGCCAGGAGCACCGCCCGGTGGAGCACTTCCGCACCCAGGGCCGCGACTTCTACATCCCGCCAAACGGCCTCGGGCTGTGGCAGGGAGCGCTGCGCGACCGCGGCGAAGCCATGCACGGGGAGTTGAGTCGCGCCCTGGCGGAGCGGCGCGCGTTCTCCGTCGACCTGCTCTACAGCGACCCGACCGGCGGGCAGCGCGTGATCAGCCGCTTCTCGTTCACGCCCGGCGGCGAGGAGATCTGGCTGGCCGGCGTCGCACGGCACTGGAACCTCGACCGCGCGAGCGCTCGGACCTAGCGACGCCCCGCCTTGATCGAGACGCCCTCGAGGATGTGGGCGACGGTCTCGCAGCTGTCGATCGCCTGCTCGAGCGACTCGAAGATGTCCTTCCAGCGGATGACCACCATCGGGTCGATCCCCTTCGCGAAGAGCGACGCGATGGCCTCGCGCGACAGCCGGTCGCCCTCGTTCTCCAGCTCGTGGACGCGCACCAGGTGCCCAGACAGGTCGGCGTGGGTGCGAAGGGTCTCAATGCCGGCCGCCATCTCCGCGGCGGCCGCCGCCAGGACCTTGGCCAGCTCCTGCGCCTGCGCCATCGGCGCCTCCACGCCGTACAGCCCCAGCTGGTCGGCCGTCTGCTCCGCGTAGTCGACGACGTCATCCAGCGCCCGCGCAAGCTCGTAGAGGTCCGCGGACTCGTACGGCAGGCGGATGCCGTTCTCGTTCAGCCGGTGGATGATGTCGTGGGCCAGCCGGTCGCCGTGCTGCTCCTGCTTGAGCAGCTCGCGCGTCAGGTGGCGCTGCTCCGGGTAGTCGGCCAGAAGCTCCTGGAGCGTCTCGCCGGCGCGGCGGGCGTTGCCCGCCGACTCCTCGAACAACTCGAGGACGCGCGTGTCCGGCGCGGCTCTGCGGAACCTCAAGCCGGCGTGACGGTGCCGGAGGATTGCGGCTCGACCCGGGAGGGCTGAGCCTCCGCGGGCGTGGTCGGCTCCACGGCCCGCGGCGTGGCGGTGGGCGCTTCGGCTTCCTGGCCGTTGCTGGGCTCGGGATCGAAGCGGTAGCCGATGCCGTAGTGCGTGTGGATGTAGCGCCACCCCGGCGAAGCCCCCTCCAGCTTCTGGCGCAGCTTGCGCACGAAGACGTCCACCGAGCGGTCGCCGTGGGCCATCGCGTAGCCCCAGACCCGCTGGTAGACCTCCTCGCGCTGGAGCACCTGGCCGCTGGCCTGGGCCAGCAGCTGGAGCAGCTCGAACTCGCGCCGCGTGAGGTCGATGTTCTGGCCGCCCACGAAGACCTGGAACTGGTCGCTTCGGATCTCCAGCTCACCGGCCACGAGCGGCCCGCGCTCGGGCTCGCCCGCGGCGCGCTTGCGTCGGCGCACGACCGCCTCCACGCGCGCGATGACCTCCTCCGGGTGGCACGGCTTGGCGATCCAGTCGTCCGCTCCCAGACGCAGCCCGCGCACTCGCTGCGCGACCGTGGAGCGCTCCGTGCAGACCACCAGGCCGAGGCCCGGTATGCCGTCGCCCACCTTCTCGATGTACTCCCAGGCCTGCGGACCGAGCAGGCTGACGTCGATGACCACGGCGTTCAAGCGCATGGCGACCAGCTCCTGCGGGGGCACCGGCGCCGCGAGCACGCGGAACTGCCAGTTCATCCCCTCGAGGCGCTTGGAGAGGACCCGGACGAAACCGCTGTCCGAGTCGATCACCGCCAGTCGAATTGGTCCTGTGGGCTGACTCATGGTCTCCAGATCTGCCCACAGTCTAGGAGTCGGGCGGACCTCCAGAGGGACGTTCACAGGATCTTCACACCACGATCACGTGCAGATAACGGGGATTTCCGTCCCGGCCGCGATCTTGTATCCGCATGACGCAGGGAGCGGACGGAGAGGTCGTGAGCATCGGGCGCCTGGAGCTGCGTCCCGAGGAGTTCCTGGCCTCTGTCGACGGCCAGCCGCTGCCACTCACCGTGCGCGAGCTCCAGCTGCTCACCGCCCTGGCTCGCCGGCGCGACCGGGTCGTCAGTCGCCAGGAGCTGTACTCGGTCGTCTGGCAGCGGCCGTTCCGCCGCGAGGAGCGATCGGTGGACGTGTACGTGCGCCGGCTGCGCAACAAGCTCGAGCGGGCTCTGCCCGAGTGGGTCTTCATCCACACCCATTACGGCTTCGGGTACCGACTCTCCCCCCAGCCGACGCGTGTTTCACAGGTTTTTCACACCCCCGCCACAGATCGGTAACAGACTGCCGCCTAGCCCGTGCGAGCCTCGGCGCACATGGGCAATCGAACAAGGGGGACCCGTTGAGGTCACGTATCTGGCTAGCCGCGGCAGGTGCCGTGCTGCTGGCCCTTGCTGTAGCCGCCTGCGGCAGCAGCAAGAGCAACAGCTCCAGCCCGTCGCCGAGCGGCGGCGCGAGCGGAACGGTGAACGGCGCCGGCTCGACCTTCGCCGCGCCGATCTACCAGCAGTGGGGCAGCAGCCTGAAGGGGCAGGGCCTCACGGTCAACTACCAGCCGGTCGGGTCCGGCGCCGGGGTGGCGCAGTTCGCCGCCGGGACCGTTGACTTCGGGGCCAGCGACCCGGCTCTCGCGCCCGCTGACCTGAAGACGATCAAGAAGGGCACGCCGGTGCAGATCCCGATGGCGTTCGGGGCGATCACCGTGTCCTACAACCTGTCGAGCGTCAAGGCCGGCCTGAAGCTGGACGGCGCGACGATCGCCGACATCTTCCTGGGCAAGATCAAGAAGTGGAACGAGGGGCCTATCACGAAGCTCAACCCGGGCGTGACCCTGCCGCCCGACCCGATCACGGTCGTGCACCGCTCGGACGAGTCGGGCACCACCAAGGGCTTCACCAAGTTCCTGTCCGCCTACAGCCCGACGTGGGCCTCGAAGGTCGGCTCTGACAAGACCGTCAAGTGGCCGACCGGCACGGGCGCCAAGGGCAACGACGGCGTGGCCGCCGCGGTGAAGCAGCAGACGGGCTCGGTCGGTTACGTCGAGGAGGCCTATGCCCTCCAGAACAACTTCACGACCGCCGCCGTGAAGAACAAGTCCGGCAAGTTCGTGGCGCCCACGCTGGCGTCTACGACCGCCGCCGGCGACGGAGTCAAGGTCCCGGCCGATCTCGGCATCTCGATCATCGACTCGCCGAACCCGGCCTCGTACCCGATCTCCTCGCAGACGTTCGTGATCGTCTACAAGGACATGTGCAAGGCCGGCGCGTCGAAGGGCACGGCCGCGGCGGTCAAGAAGTTCATCGACTACGGGCTCGGCCAGGGCCAGAGCGTGCTGGGACAGCTCCAGTACGCCAAGCTCCCGGCTGCCGTCCTGTCGAAGTCGCAGGCCGCGGCCTCCAGCCTCCAATGCAACGGAGCCCCTGTCGGCTGACGCCAGGGAGGCATGGAAGCCGGATCTCTAACCACCGCGAGCGACGGCCGCCTGGGCATCGGGCGGCCGTCGCGCTCGCGGCTTCAGGACCAGATCCTGCGCTGGGGGCTGACCGGCCTGGCCGGCCTGATCCTCGCCCTCATCGCCTACTTCTTCATCCGGCTGGCCGGCGAGGGCTGGCCGGCGTTCCAGAAGTTCGGCGTCTTCGGCTTTACGTTCACCGACAACTGGGACGTGTCGAGGGGCGTCTTCGGCGCGCTCCCGCTCCTCGTCGGCACGATCGTCACATCGGTCATCGCGCTCGCGATCGGCGTCCCGGTCGCGGTGGCGGCGGCGCTGTTCGTCAGCGAGCTCTGTCCGCGCCGGCTGCGCGCGCCGCTCACCGTGATGATCGAGCTGCTGGCGGCCGTGCCGTCAGTCGTCTACGGGCTCTGGGGCGTCTTCGTCTTGATCCCCCGGCTCCACGGCGCCGAGCAGTTCGTGGCGGACAAGCTCAGCTTCCTCCCGTTCGTCGGCGGGCACGTGCCGGGCCCCAACTACTTCATAGCCGGGCTGATCCTGGCGATCATGATCGTGCCGATCGTCTCGGCGATCACGCGTGAGGTGGTGGCCACGGTGCCGCCCGACCACAAGGAGGCGGCGCTCGCCCTCGGCGCGACGCGCTGGGAGATGATCCGCACCGCGGTACTCCCCTACTCGCGCGCCGGGATCACCGGCGCCGCCCTGCTCGGCCTGGGCCGCGCGATCGGCGAGACGATCGCCGTGACGCTCGTGATCGGCAACGCTCCGACGATCGGCAAGCAGATCTTCGATCAGGGCTACACCCTGGCCGCGGTCATCGCCAACGAGTTCGGCGAAGCGGCGAACAACCAGACGCACCGCGCCGCGCTGATCGCGGCCGGCCTCGTGCTGTTCGTGCTCACGCTGCTCGTGAACGCCGTCGCGCGCTGGCTGGTCCACCGCGCCGAGCGGGGCAAGCGGGCCGCGTCGATCTCCGCACTCGGCCCGGCCGGGGCCGGGGCCGCATGAACTCCCTGCCGGCCGTCAGCCCGGCGCGCCGCCGGAAGGACCGCCTCATGCGCGGCCTTCTGGGCCTGGCCACCGCCATCGCGCTGGTGCCGCTCGTGCTGATCCTCTACTACCTCGCCAAGAAGGGGTTGAGCTCGTTGAGCGGCAGCTTCTTCACGACCGATCCGACCGGCAACTTCCTCGGCGATCCGGGCGGGATCAAGAGCGCCATCCTCGGCACGCTGGAGATGGTGGGACTGGCGACCGCGATCGCCGTGCCCGCCGGCATCGGCGTTGCCCTGTACCTGGTCGAGTACGGCCGGGGGGGCTGGTTCGGCACGGCGGTCCGCTACTTCGTGGACGTGATGAGCGGCGTTCCGTCGATCGTCTTCGGCCTCTTCGTGTACATCACCCTCGTCCTCGCCGGAGTGGGCGGGGGAAGCTTCGCCGGCTGGAAGGGATCGGTGGCGTTGAGCCTCCTGATGCTCCCGATCGTCACGCGCTCCGCCGAGGTGGTGCTGCTGCTCGTGCCGGACAGCCTGCGCGAGGCGGCCCTGGCCCTCGGCGCGCCCCGCTGGCGCGTGATCACTCGCGTCGTGCTTCCAACGGCGCTGCCCGGCCTGGTGACCGGATCGCTCTTGGCGATCGCCCGCGGCGCCGGCGAGACCGCGCCGCTGCTCTTCACCGCCACGCTGGTGAACGGCACCACCTTCAACCTGTCCGAGCGCATGAACTCGCTGCCGTCCCAGATATTCAGCGACGTGGGCCAGGCGCAGGATCGGCTGGTCAGCCGCGCCTGGGGCGCCGCCCTGACGCTGGTGATGATGATCCTGGCGCTGACCCTCCTTGCTCGCCTAGTCTCAAGAAGGAGCCGATTGACGTGAGCGACCCGACCACAGAAGATCCAGCTGTCACAGAGCCGACTCAGAACCCGCGGGGGACGTCGGATCCCGCCGTGAATGTAGGGTCGGCGGCAGCCATGGAGCGCAAGCCCAAATCGGCCACGAGGCCGAGCGAGAGCGCCCGGCGCGTGACGGTCGACGGCCTGAACGCCTACTACGGCGACAACCACGCCGTGAAGGACCTTCGCCTCGAGTTCGCGCCCAACGAGGTCACGGCCATCATCGGACCGTCGGGCTGCGGCAAGTCAACCCTGGTGCGCTGCATCAACCGGATGCACGAGGAGGTCCCGGGGGCGCGGGCCACAGGCTCCGTGCGGCTGGACGACCTCGAC
Organism: Thermoleophilaceae bacterium; assembly: GCA_034664185.1. Classification (GTDB taxonomy): domain Bacteria; phylum Actinomycetota; class Thermoleophilia; order Solirubrobacterales; family Thermoleophilaceae; genus AC-37. Next base: position 1,344 of record JAXDIC010000067.1, on the reverse strand, counting down.
GTCTACGACCCGTCGATCGATGTGGTGTCCGTGCGCCGGACCGTCGGCATGGTGTTCCAGAAGCCCAACCCGTTCCCGACCATGTCGATCGCGGACAACGTCGCGGCCGGGCTGCGCCTGACCGGCGAGCGCGGCGGCTCCCTGCGCGACCGGGTGGAGCGCTCCCTTCGCGCCGCCGGGCTGTGGGACGAGGTGAAGGACCGCCTCGACGCCGCCGGGATCGGCCTCTCCGGCGGGCAGCAGCAGCGTCTGTGCATCGCCCGCACCCTGGCCGTGGAGCCCGAGGTCATACTCATGGACGAGCCCTGCTCGGCGCTCGACCCGATCGCCACGCTGCGCATCGAGGAGCTGATCGAGGAGCTGAAGCTGCGCTACACGATCGTGATCGTCACCCACAACATGCAGCAGGCCGCGCGCGTGGCGGACATGACCGCGTTCATGCTCTCCGGCGAGCTGGTGGAGCTGGCGCCCACCGAGAAGATCTTCACCACCCCCAGCGACCACCGCACGGAGGAGTACGTCACCGGGAAGTTCGGCTGATGGCCGGCGAGACGCGCACGCAGTTCCGGGAGGAGCTCAAGACGCTGGAGGACCAGACGCTGGGCGCCTTCGACATGGTGGTCGAGGCGCTGGACCGCGTGGCCGAGGCGGTGGAGCAGCACGACATCGAGCTGATGCAGCTGGTGATCGAGGACGACGATCGGATCGACGGCCGCTACCTGGAGGTGCATCAGGGCGTGCTGTCGCTCCTGGCGCGGCAGGCTCCCGTGGCCACCGACCTGCGGCTGATCGCCGCCCTGCTCGACGTGATCAAGCACGTGGAGCGGATGGGCGACCAGTGCGTGAACATCTGCAAGCTCCTGCCGCTGGCCGGCAACGAGCCGCCCTCGCACCCGGCGATCCTCGGAAAGATCGTGGAGATGACCAAGCAGGCGCGCTTCGAGGTCTCCCAGGCCAAGCAGGCGTTCGCCAGCCGCGACGTGGACCTGGCCGCGGACCTGGTCCGCCAGGACGAGATCATCAACCGCCTGAACCGCGAGTGCTTCAAGCTCGCAATCGAGATCGGGGACGACCCGGACGTTCGCGAGTGGGCCATGCAGATGATGCTGGTGGCGCGCTGGCTGGAGCGCATCGGCGACAACGCCGTGGACATCGGCGAGCAGACCGCCTTCGTGGTCACCGGGCTGTTCCGCGAGTTCACCGACGCGTCGCACCCTGAGCTGGCGCCGCCGTCGCCGGCGTAACAGCGTCTTCACGGAAAATCGACACGATCGCAACGGGAGACGGCGCGCCTTCGGCGACGATTCGGCTCGTGTACGAGTTGAGCGAGAGCCGAAGGGCCGC
>JAXDIC010000019.1:0-5341 GCA_034664185.1 Thermoleophilaceae bacterium | reverse complement strand
AGGGTGCGAAGCCGTCGGTGGGATTCGAACCCACGACCCCCGCTTTACGAGAGCGGTGCTCTGGCCAACTGAGCTACGACGGCGGGCCGGCTGAGTCTAGACGCGACGCCTCGCTCCACGTTACCCTCCGGTTGGCGGGGGTTAGTTGAGCGCTGCGCCCGGTTAGACAGGACGATGCTGCACGCCAGGCTCAGCTCACTTCCGGCTCACGACATCGGCGATCGGACGGTCGTCCTTGAGGCACGGACGTTTCGCGCCCGCGTGCTCGGACTGGCCCGGCTGAGCGAGCACGACCTGCCGGAGCGCCACGCCGTGCTGCTGCGCCCGTGCTCCATGCTCCATACGTTCGGCATGCGATTCCCGATCGACGTGGTGTTCGCCGACCGCGACGGCCGGGCGCTGCGCGTGATCCGCGACGTGGCTCCGAGGCGCATGCTGCGCTGCCCCGCGGCCGCCATGGCGCTCGAGGCCCAAGCGGGCGAGGTGGCGCACTTCCTCGAGGGCGGACGGGGCTCGGGCGCCCGTCTCAGCCCGCGGATCCCACTAGGCGAGCCAGCCTGAGCGTGAGGGCCGAGAGCGCCAGCTCCTCGGTCACGTTCAGCTCCAGCGACAGGCGCGCCTCCTCGCAGCGCTCGACGGCCTGGCGCAGACGGCGTGCGTCGCGTCCCCGGGCCGCGGCAGCCAGGTCGGGGGCGCGGTCGGTGGTGAGCACGGCGGCCTCGGCGTCCTCGGCGATGCAGAGGAGGTCGCGGAAGGTGAGCGCGGCCAGCTCCAGGCCCAGGTCGAGCACCTCCGTGCGCGCGCGGCGCCCGTCGCGCTTGGCGGAGTCCTCGAACTCGCGCTCGATCGCGCTGCGGTCGCGGCCCTTCGGCTCCAGCTCCAGGCGCTCCCTCGCGGCGGCGGCGACCGTCTTCTCGGCCTCCACCCGTCGCGCCTCGGCGCGCTGGAGAAGCGGTGCCCACGGCTCGCCCTCCCGCGGGTCGCGGGCGTCCCCGGCCAGCGCGTCGCGCACCAGCCGCTCCACGTCGTCGCGCAGCGCCGCGCCCTCGCCGGACGCCAGGAACCGCGCCCGGGTGAGGTTGCCCAGGGCCAGCCGCCCGCAGGCGCCCGCGCGGGCAGGCTCAACCCCCTCCTCCTCGAGGATGGCGGCGATCCGCTCGGCGGGGAGCGGGTCGAAGCGCACCAGCTGACAGCGCGACACGACCGTCTCCAGCACCTGACCGAGCGCGTCGGTGAGCAGGATGAGGTGCACGAACGACGGGGGCTCCTCCAGCGTCTTGAGCATCCGGTTGGCCACCTCGTCGTTCATCGTGTCGGCGCGCTCGAGCACGAACACGCGCCGCCTGGCCTCGAACGGCGTGCGGGTGGCGGCGGCCACGACGGGCTCGTCGACGTCGCTCACGCGCATCACGTGAGCGCCCGTCGGGCGCACCCAGGTGAGGTCGGGGTGCGTTCCCGCGCGCACGCGTGCGCGAGCGGCGTCTGGGTCGGAGTCGCCTTCGGCCAGGAGCTCGGCGGCGAGGGCGCGCGCCGCGGTGCGCTTGCCGGTGCCCGGTGGCCCATAGAAGAGATAGGCGTGCGAGGGCGCCCCCGATCGGAGCGCCGCGCCCAGCACCATCCGCGCGTGCGGGTGGTCCTCGGTGCCCGGGAGGGCCGGCGCCGACGCGCTCATCCCGCGGGCGCTCCGGCGCGGGCGGCCTCCACGGCGGCCAGCACGTCGGCGTGGACCTGCTCGGCGGCGCGGTCGGCCTCCACGCGGACCCAGCGCCGCGGCTCGGCCTCGGCCAGCCGCTCGTAGGCGGCGCGCACGCGCTCCTGGAGCCCCGCTCCCTCGTCCTCGAAGCGGTCGGCCTCCCCCGCTCGGGCCGCGGCCTTTGCCGGGTCGATCGCCAGGTAGATCGTCAGGTCGGGGAGCAGCCCCTCGGTGGCCCAGCGGTTGACCTCCAGCACCTCGTCGACCCCCAGCCCGCGCGCCTCGCCCTGGTAGGCCAGCGACGAGTCGAGGAAGCGGTCGGACACCACGACGCGGCCGTCGGCAAGCGCCGGCCGGATGACCTGGCGGCACAGCTCGGCCCGGGCGGCGGCGAACAGGAGCGCCTCGGCGTGCGGGCCGATCTCGGCGGCCGGGTCCTTCAGCAGATCGCGGATGCGTTCGCCGAGCGCGGTGCCGCCGGGCTCGCGCACGGCCACCGCCTGGTCGCCCAGGGCCTGGCACAACAGCCGCGCCTGGGTGGTCTTGCCTGAGCGGTCGATCCCCTCGAACGTGACGAACAGCCCGGCCATGCGGCGAAGGTACCAGGGGTCGAGGCGGTCACCGGCCCGTCGCGGGCCGTCAGTAGCATCGGCCCGGTGCGTGCCCTCGTGACAGGCGGCGCGGGGTTCATCGGATCGAACCTCGTGGACGCCCTCCTGGCCCGCGGCGACCAGGTCACGGTCGTCGACGACCTCTCGACCGGCAAGCGCGAGAACCTCGAGGGCGCCCTATCGGCGGGCGGCGAGCTGGTCGAGGCGGACATCCGCGACGGTGCCGCGCTGGCGGACCTGTTCGCGCGCGCGGCGCCCGAGGCCGTCTTCCACATGGCCGCCCAGATCGACGTGCGCAAGTCCGCCGCCGACCCGGCCTTCGACGCGCGCATCAACGTCGAGGGCACCATCAACGTGCTGGAGGCCGCCCGCGCGGCCGGCGTCGGGCGCGTCGTCAACACCTCCACGGGCGGCGCGATCTACGGCGAGGGCCGGATCCTCCCGGCGCCCGAGGACCACCCGGTCGCGCCCGAGGCGCCGTACGGCCAGTCCAAGCACGCCGCGGAGGGCTACTGCGAGCTGTTCCGCCGGCTGCACGGCCTGGCGACGGTCTCGCTCCGCTACGGCAACGTGTACGGCCCGCGCCAGGATCCGCTAGGGGAGGCCGGCGTCATCGCGATCTTCTGCGGGCGGCTGGCCGCCGGCCAGCGTCCGGTCGTATTCGGCGACGGGCTCCAGACGCGCGACTACGTCCACGTCGGCGACGTGGTGGCCGCCAACCTGGCGGTCGTGGAGTCGGACGCGTCCGGGGCCATCAACGTCGGGACCGGAGTCGAGACCACCGTCCTCGATCTGGTGGAGGCGCTCGCGCCGCACGCGTCCGCCTCGTTCGAGCCGGAGCACCGCCCCGAGCGGCCCGGCGAGGTCAGGCACATCGCGCTCGATTGCTCCCGTGCCCGCGCGGAGCTCGGCTGGGAGTCGCGGATCGGGCTGTCAGACGGCCTCGCCCAGACGCTCGAGTCCGTGCGCTGATCGCGCGTCCCGGCGCGCCCTTCGCGGCGCTACCGTGTCGGTCTGGCCATGGCCGTCGCGATCGTCCTCGGAGCCCTGGGAATCGCCGCCCTCGCGGTGGCCCTGGCCTGGCTCCTCGGCTGGGCGCCCACCGGCCACGGGACCCCTCTGAGGGCCTCGTTCGTCGAGGCCGGGCAGCGCACCGCCGACGCCGCCGCGGAGTTCTGGGAATGGGTCCGGCGCGGCCGGTGAATTCCCGCTCTTAGCGTCGTTTTGGGGTGGGAGAAATGCCTGCTCTTGGATAGAATTGAGGGACTTGGCCAAGCGCCGCCGCCGCCCTCGTTCCGTCCGACCCTCGTAGCAGCATGTCCTTCCCGCCTGTGGGGCCTCCACGGTGGTAGAAGACGGAAGAACAGGGAGTCCGAGAATGCCGCAACTAGGTAACGCCGACCACACCAGCACCACCCTCCGCACCGGTCAGGGCGTTACCGTCGCGCGTCGTTTCACGCAGCCCGGCGTCCACCCGTTCGACGCCGTCGAGTGGGAGATCCGCGACGCCGTCATCGGCGATCCCGAGAAGCCCGCGTTCGAGCAGCGCCAGGTCGAGTTCCCGGCCGCCTGGTCGCAGAACGCCACCAACATCGTCGCCCAGAAGTACTTCCGCGGCCAGCTCGACACGCACCGGCGCGAGCACTCCGTCAAGCAGATGATCGGCCGCGTCGCCGGCACCATCTCGGGCTGGGGCCGCGATCTCGGCTACTTCGCCAGCGACCAGGACGCTGACGCGTTCGAGGCCGAGCTCACCCACATCCTGCTCCACCAGCAGGCGGCGTTCAACTCGCCGGTGTGGTTCAACGTCGGCTTCGAGGACAACCCGCAGTGCTCGGCCTGCTTCATCCTGTCGGTCGAGGACACGATGGAGTCGATCCTCGACTGGAACACGCGCGAGGGCATGATCTTCCGCGGCGGCTCCGGCTCGGGCATCAACCTCTCCAAGATCCGCGGCTCCAAGGAGCAGCTCTCGAAGGGCGGCTACGCCAGCGGGCCCGTCTCCTTCATGCGCGGGGCGGACGCGTGGGCCGGCACCATCAAGTCGGGCGGCAAGACGCGCCGCGCGGCCAAGATGGTCGTTCTCGACGTCGACCACCCGGACATCCAGGACTTCATCTGGTGCAAGGCGCGCGAGGAGGAGAAGGCGGCCGCGCTGCGCGACGCCGGCTTCGACATGTCGATCGACGGCGAGGGCTTCACGTCGATCCAGTACCAGAACGCCAACAACTCCGTGCGCGTCAACGACGACTTCATGCACGCGGTCGAGGCAGGCGAGGAGTGGCACACCACCGCCCGCCAGACCGGCCAGCCCATCGACACCTACGAGGCGCGCGAGCTCATGCGCCAGATCGCCCAGGCAGCCTGGCAATGCGCCGATCCGGGCGTCCAGTACGACTCCACGATCAACGACTGGCACACCTGCCCGGCGTCGGGACGGATCAACGCCTCCAACCCGTGCTCGGAGTACATGCACGTCGACGACTCGGCCTGCAACCTCGCGTCGATCAACCTCATGAAGTTCCGCCGCCCCGACGGCACCGTCGACGTCGACTCCTTCCAGCACGTCGTCGACGTGATGATCCTGGCGCAGGAGATCGTGGTCGGGCCGTCCAGCTACCCCACCGAGCAGATCGGCCAGAACGCGCGCGCGTTCCGCCAGCTCGGCCTGGGCTACGCCAACCTCGGCGCGCTGCTCATGTCCAACGGGCTCGCCTACGACTCGGGCGAGGGCCGGGCGGTGGCCGCGGCCATCACCGCGCTCATGACCGGCCGCGCCTACCGCAAGTCGGCCGAGGTGGCCGGCGCGATGGGCCCGTACGACCGCTTCCCCGAGAACCGCGAGCCGCACCTGCGCGTCATGGGCAAGCACCGCGATGCCGCCTACGAGATCTCCGAGGACACCTGCCCGGACGACGCCCTCGTCGCCGCCGCGCGCAGCTCGTGGGACCAGGCCATCGAGCTGGGCGAGCGCCACGGTTACCGCAACGCGCAGGCCACCGTGCTCGCGCCCACCGGAACCATCTCGTTCCTCATG
>JAXDIC010000379.1:0-13701 GCA_034664185.1 Thermoleophilaceae bacterium | reverse complement strand
CCGCCCGCGGGAGGTCCCTGAAGCCGCCCGCATCGAGCACCGCCTGCCTGCGCAAGAGCGCGGAGCTGGGGGCCAGCTTGTTCTCCGGCACCGCGACGTCCGCCGGCCCGCTCAACACCCGCGGGCGGCGTCCCGTCCAGCCGTAGACGCGGTGATCCGTCGCGTCCTCGCCCGTGCCCAGCACGGCGGTCCCTATCAGGACGTGTCCGTCGCGCGCGGGCCACAGCGTCTCGAGGTGCGTGGGCAGCCACTCGTCGTCGCAGTCCAGCAGCGCGACCCAGTCGTGGGCGGCGGCCTGGAGCCCGGTGTTGCGAGCCGCCCCCTCGCCCTGGTTCTGCTCGTGGGCGATCACGTGCGCGCCCAGGCTGGCGGCGCGCGGGCCGGTGTCGTCGCCGGAGGCATCGTCCACCACGATCACCTCGGCCGGGCGCGCGCGCTGTGCCTGCACGCTGCGGATGGCGCGCTCGACCATGTCGGCGCGCTGGTAGGCCGGGATGACGACGGTGACGGGCAGTGTCTCTTCTCCCATGGGCCGCAGGCAGGGTAGACGTGTGCCCTTTGACGCGTAGCGGCTCATTTATGCTGGCCACGAGGATGCGACGCTCCCAGGGTGGCCCCCCCGACATCGAGAAGCTGACGCGCAAGGGCAAGGTCGCCGGCCTCGTGGCCGCGCTCGACTACCGGCAGCTCGTGACCGACCCCGACGGGCTGATGGTCGACGTCGGCGTGGAGGTGCGGACGGCGGCGGCCGCGTCGCTGGCGGGGATCGAGTCGCCCGCCGCCCGGCAGGGGCTGCTTCATGCGCTGAGCGACCCGGACGAGAGCGTGCGGATCGCGGCGATCCAGGCGCTGCGCGAGCGCGGTGACGGCGCGGCGGTCGAGCCGCTGATGATCGCCGTGATGAGCTGGGTGGGTCCCGAGCGTGCGCGCTCTCGCGAGGAGGCGCTGGAGGCTCTCGAGGCTCTCGGCGAGCCCGACGTGCTGCGCCGGACCGCGGCGGACCTGGCCGCCCGCTCGGTGGACCACGCCGCCGCCGACGCGGCCGTGGTCGGCCGTCTGGCGGTGGCCGCGGAGCGCGACGCGTTCCGCCCGACGGTCGCCGATCTCGTGGCCGACCTTCGCGACCCCGCCACCTCCACCAGGGCACGCACGCTGCTGGTCTGGCTCGGGCGCGACAGCGTCGACGAGCTCGTCGAGGCGCTGAGCGACGATGAGGCGCAGCGCCAGGCGGCGCGGGCGCTCGGCTCGATCCGCGATTCGCGCGCCGTGGAGCCGCTCTGCTCGCTGCTCCTGTCGAGCCCCGACCCCCTGACCCGCGAGGCCGCGGCGTGGGCGCTGGGCGAGATCAGGGACCCGTCCGCGGTCGGGGCGCTCCTGGCCGCCACCAGCGACCCCGACTACGCGGTGCGCGCCGAGGCCAGCGCCGGCTTCGACAAGATGGGCAACGCCGCCATCGCGGTGGCGATGAGCGAGCTGGTGCGGCCCGCGCTCGAGAACGGCGCGCGCGAGCCGGGGGAGGTGGCCGGCGCGATCGATGCCGAGGTGGTGTTGCCGCTCTCCCCGCCGGTGCAGGCGCAGCGGCCAGCTCCCGCTCCGATGGAGCCGCGAGCGCCGCCCCCGGCGCGGCGGCCGGTGTCCCCGCTGGCCGAGCGCGCCGGCCCGATGCTGCGACGCCTCCTGGGTAGGGATCCGCACCGATAGGGGGCGCGTGGGGCCGCGCGCGGCTGCCAGAATCGGCGCCGTGGACGTGCTGATGCTCACCAACGTGCTGCCCGGAGGACGGCGCACCGGCGGCGAGATCGTGACCCAGAGCGTGGTCGACGCGCTGTTCAAGGCGGGGCGGGAGGTTCGCACCCTTGGCTACCGGAGACCCGGCGACGGGGCGCGCCCGCAGCGGGGGGAGCTGTGCGTGGGCAGGCGCCCGGCCGAGACCCGCGCGGCAGGCCCGCGGGCGCTGGCCTGGGGCGCCCGGGCGCTGGCCACGCGCACCCCGTACTCCACCACCAAGTGGCGCTCGCGCGCTTACCTCCGCGCGGTCGACGAGGCCCTGGGCGAGGGGCCCGGCGCGGTGATCGTGGACCACGCCGGGTTGCATGTGGTGGCTCCACCGGCGGATCGCTCGGGCGCCCGGTCGGTGTTCCTGGCGCACAACGCGGAGGGGGAGATGTACGCGCGCCTGGCGGCGGCCGCCGGCACCCGGGCGGGGCGCTCGGTCTACGCCCGGGAGGCGCGCCTGATCCGCGAGGTGGAGACCCAGCTGGCCACGCGCTCCCGCCAGGTGTGGACGTTGACCGAGAGCGACGCCGACTACTTCCGGGCGATCAGCCCGGCCGCCGACGTGCGCACGCTGGAGGTGGCCTCGCCCCTCTGCGAGCCCGTCGACGCCGCCGGCCCCGAGTACGACGTGGCGCTGATCGGCACCTGGAACTGGCGCGCCAACGCACACGGGCTCGAGTGGTTCGCGGACGAGGTCGTGCCGCGGCTGCCGGCCGGGATGACGGTGGAGGTGGCCGGTCGCGGGGCGGATTGGCTCCGAGGCCGCCACCCGAACGTCGCCGTCCGCGGCGTGGTGCCGGACGCTCAGCGGTTCATGTCGAAGGCGCGGGTGATGGCCGTCCCCTCCGTCGAGGGCGGAGGGGTGCAGGTCAAGACGCTCGACGCGATCGCCTCCGGGGTCCCGGTGGTGGCCACCCGCGTGGCCACCCGCGGCCTGCACGGGCTGCCTGCTTCGGTCGCCGTGGCCGAGGGGGCGGCGGACTTCGCCGAGAACCTGCGCAGCCTGGCCGCGGAGCCGGGGAGGGACGCGCTCCGGGCGGAGGCCGTCGCCTGGTCGCGCGCCCGGCGCGAGCGGCTGGACGCCAGCGTGGCGAGCTGGGTCGGCGAGCTGACCGGCGGCGAGCCCGAGCCGCGGCAGCCGGCTCGCGAGCCCGTCCGGTAGCCCCCACCACGTGCGACTCGCCTACATCGTCAGCCGCTACCCCTCGATCTCGCACGTCTTCATCCTGCGCGAGGTGCTGGCGCTGCGGGGTCTGGGCGTGGGCGTCGACACCTTCGCGGTCCGCCGCGACGGCGACGACGAGCTGCTCTCGGACGTCGACCGCGAGGAGGACGCCAGGACGTACGTGATCGTGCCGCCGCGGCCGGCGGAGCTGATCGCCGCTCACGCGCTGGCTCTGACGCGCCGGCCGGGGCGCTACCTGTCCACGCTGGGGCTCGCCCTGCGGCTTCGGGGCCGTGGCCCGCGCGCCGCCCTGTGGCAGGTCTTCTACTTCGGCGAGGCGGTGCTCGTGTGGCGCCAGTGCCAGCGCAGGGGCATTCGCCACATCCACGCCCACCACGCCAACGTCGGCTCCGACGTCGCCCTCCTGGCATCCCACCTCGGGGGCGAGGGCTGGTCCTGGAGCTTCACGATGCACGGCAGCACCGAGTTCTTCGACGTGCGCGAGCACAGGCTGGCTCAGAAGACGGAGCTGGCGCTGTTCGTGGTCTGCGTCAGCCAGCACGGCCGCAGCCAGATCATGAGCCTGGTGGGCACCGAGCACTGGGACAAGCTGCGCGTGGTGCATTGCGGCGTGGACCCGTCCCTGTTCGCCCTCCCCGAGCGCGCCGGCGAGGACGGGCCGTTCGAGATCCTCACCGTCGGCCGCGTCGTTCCGGTGAAGGGGCAGACGCTGCTGGTCGAGTCCGTCGCCGAGCTCGCGCGCCGCGGCCTGGACGCGCGCCTCACGATCGTCGGCGACGGGCCCCAGCTGCCGGAGCTGCGCGCGCTGGCGGAGCGACTTGGAGTGTCGGACCGGGTGGCGTTCGCCGGTGCCGTCGGACAGGACGAGATCCGCGCCTACTACGCGGCCGCGGACGTGTTCGCGCTGCCCAGCTTCGCCGAGGGGCTGCCGGTTGTGCTGATCGAGGCGATGGCCATGGGCCTGCCGGTGGTGGCCTCGCGGATAACCGGCATTCCGGAGCTGGTGGAGGAGGGCGTGTCGGGCCTCTTGGTCGTCCCGGGGAGCGGGAGCGACCTGACCGACAGCCTGGCCCGATTGATGGGCGGGACCGCGGAAGAACGCCGGGCCATGGGTCGTGCCGGGCGCGAGAAGGTGGTCGCTGAGTTCCAGCTCGAGCAGACCGCGCGGCAGCTCCAGGACGTGTTCGCGGCGATGGTCCCCTCGGCCCGCGCGTGATCTGCGCGCGTCCCGGTTCGAGTCCCTAGACTGCGTCGCCCGCCGGACCTGAAGAATGTGGTTTCAGCAGGTATCGCGAGGGAATGACTTCTTTGCCGCAGGATGCGGCCGTGGGAGCCGCCTTGGTGTGGCGCATTGCTCCCACTGATCCGGGTTACGCGACCGGAGGCACAATCGGGATGATCGAGGGGAAGTGAAGGGGCAAGTGGCCACGGAGAAGGCCCTATGACGGACTCGAACGCGGTCTGGCTGCGCGCCGGATCGACCGAGGCCGACCCCGTGGCGGAGCCGGCGGCCCCCGAGACCGGCGCGCGCCCGCGGCGGTTCCGACCCCGCGACGCTCGAAACGGAGCGACCCCACTCGTGCCGGTCCCGGACCGGCGGCGGACGCCAAGGGATCTGGAGCTGCCGGACGCCGAGGCCACGGAGACTTCGCGGCCGATCCGCGAGGGCGAGCGCCCGCTGGAGACCCTCGGCCGCGACGCGCTGCACCGGCGGCTGCTGGCGGCAGCGGACATGACCTCCGCGGGCGTGGCGATCGTCGCGGCGATCCTTGCCGCCGGTGGCGTGCCGAAGCCGGCCGTGATCGCGGTGCTGCCCCTGTTCGTGCTGATGAGCAAGGTCGTCGGGCTGTACGACCGCGACGAGCACGTCCTGCACAAGACCACGCTCGACGAGGCGCCATCCCTGCTCAACGTCGCGGTCGCCGGCAGCCTCCTGGCCTGGCTGCTGGACGACCTGCTGACCACCGTCCCGCTGGGCAAGCCCCAGGTGCTGCTCCTGTTCGGCGTGCTGCTCGTGTCGATGGCGGTCACGCGGACAGTCGCCCGGCGCATCGCGCTGCACGCGGCGCCCGGCGAGCGGCTGCTGGTGCTGGGCAGCAATGCCGAGTCGGGCCGGATCGCGGAGAAGCTCGGCACGGTGGCGCCGCTCAAGGCCGAGGTGATCGGCCGCGTGCCTGTGGCGCACGAGAAGCAGGCCGAACGCGGCGAGGACGTTCTGGGCATCCTCCAGGAGCTGGACTACGTGCTCCGCCGCCACCGGATCGACCGGGTGGTGATCTGTCCCCACGGTGGGGGCGCGGAGGAGATGCTGGACACCATCCGCACGGTCAAGGGGCTGGGAGTCAAGGTCAGCGTCATGCCGCGGCTGTTCGAGGTGCTGGGGTCGTCGGTGGAGTTCGACGAGCTTGGCGGCATGACCCTGCTGGGCATCCGCCGCTACGACCTGACCAAGTCGTCGGCGTTCCTGAAGCGGGCCCTGGACGTGGCCGGCGCGCTGGCGGGGCTCTTCGTGCTGGCCCCGATGCTCGTGACCGTCGCGCTGGGCATCAAGATCAGCTCGCGCGGACCGGTGTTCTTTCGCCAGCGGCGCGTTGGCCGCGGGGGCGCCTACTTCGACATGCTCAAGTTCCGCACGATGTACGACGGCGCCGACGGCCACAAGGAGCACCTGCTGCATCGAAACGAGGCGGACGGGTTCTTCAAGATCGCCGCTGACCCGCGGGTCACGCCGGTGGGCCGCTGGCTGCGCAGGACGTCGCTCGACGAGCTGCCGCAGCTCTTAAACGTGCTGCGCGGCGAGATGAGCCTGGTGGGACCGCGGCCGCTCGTGAACGAGGAGGACGCGCGGATCGAGGGCTGGTTCAGGCGCCGGCTGGACGTGACCCCGGGCATGACGGGCGCGTGGCAGGTGCTCGGCAGCTCGCGCATCCCGATGCGGGATATGGTCACGATCGACTACCTGTACCGCACCAACTGGTCGCTTTGGCTCGACCTCAAGATCCTGCTCCGCACCGTGCCGCACGTCGTGCGCCGCCGGGGGCTCTGACCCTCCCCGACGCCGCCCGTCCGCGGACGGGCGCCTGACTCATGTGCGGGATCTGCGGCGTCGCCGGAACCGACCCCCGCCAGCCGCCGATCGAGGCCGCCGCCCTCCAGGCGATGACCGACGTCATCCGCCACCGCGGGCCGGACGACGACGGCCACCGGATCGAGCCGGGCGTGGCGCTGGGCATGCGCCGGCTGAGCATCATCGACCTCCCCGGCAGCTCCCAGCCGATGCCGAACGAGGACGGCTCGGTGTGGACCGTCTTCAACGGCGAGATCTACAACTTCCCGGAGCTGCGCGAGTGGCTTGCGGCCCGCGGTCACAAGCTGGCCACGGCGGGGGACACCGAGACCATCGTTCACCTCTACGAGGAGCTGGGGCCGGACTTCCCCACCCGGCTGCGGGGCATGTTCGCCATCGCCGTGTGGGACTCGCGCCGCCGCCGCCTGGTCCTCACGCGCGACCGCATGGGCGTCAAGCCGCTCTACCTGGCCAGCGGACCGCGCGGGCTGGCCTTCGCCTCCGAGGTCAAGTCGCTGATCGCGGGCGGGCTGGTGGAGCCGCGGCTCGACCCCGCGGCGGCGGAGCTGTTCATGGCCTACGGCTACGTGCCCGGGCCATCGACGCTGTTCGCCGGGGTGCGGAAGCTGATGCCGGCCACCACGCTCGTGTGGGAGGACGGCGCGCCGGCCGGCGAGCGCGTCTACTGGGACCCATGGCGCGACGCTCCCGACGGCGTTGGTCGCGACTGGCGCGAGGACGAGGAGCGGCTGCTGGAGCTGCTGCGCGTCTCGGTGGAGGCGCGCATGATCAGCGACGTGCCGCTGGGGGTGATGCTCTCGGGCGGCCTGGACTCCAGCCTGATCACGGCGCTGATGGCCGCCGCCGAGCGCGGCCCCGTGAAGACCTACTCGATCGGATTCGCCGAGGACGCCGCCGCCAACGAGCTGGACGACGCGCGCCGGGTGGCGCGGCGGCTGGGCACCGATCACCACGAGCTGGAGACGAGCGCCTTCGACCATCCCGAGCTGCTGGACGAGGTGCTGTGGCACAACGAGGAGCCGATCGCGGACCTCTCGTCGCTCGGCTTCCTGCTGCTCTGCCGGCTGGCGCGCCAGTCCGTCACCGTGGCGCTGTCGGGCCAGGGCGCCGACGAGCTCCTGGGCGGGTACCGCAAGCACCAGGTGGCCGCGGCCAGCGCCATGGTGGCGCGCCTGCCGCGTCCGCTGCGCGGCACGCTGGCGGCGCTGGGCACGGCCGCCCCGGCGGGCTCCACGGTCGCGCGCGGCATGGCGGCCGCCACCGCCCGCACGGCGGCCGACCGCCAGCTGGCGATGAGCCGCATCGTGCAGCCCCACGAGCGATCGGCGCTGCTCGCGCCCGGCTTCCTCGATCCGGCGTCCGAGGCGGGCATCCCCGCGGCCGTTACCCAGCACGTGGACTCGCGGCCGCTCTCGATCCTGTCCGAGACCCTGTACCTGGACAGCCGCCTGGCCCTCGTGGACAACATGCTCCTGTACTTCGACAAGATGTCGATGGCGGCTTCGCTGGAGGTGCGCGTGCCGTTCCTCGACCACGACCTGGTGGCTTTCTGCACCGCGCTGCCCGATTCGCGACGCGTCTGGCGCCTCCGGCGCAAGGAGCTGTTGAAACGGGCCAGCCGGGGGCTGGTGGACGACGAGATCATCAAGAAGAAGAAGCGCGGCTTCTTCCACTCGGCCCTCGGCGCCTGGCTGCGGGCGCACGGCGACGACCTGTTCGCGGACGTGCTGCTCGACGCGCGCGCGCGCGACCGCGGGCAGTTCCAGCCCGACGCCGTGCGGGCGCTGGTGGACTCCGCCGGCCGGGAGGGCAAGAAGGCCAGCCAGCGGCTGTTCTGCCTGCTGCTCTTGGAGAAGTGGCAGCGGCTGTGGGTCGATCCGGACGGGCAGGGCCGGCGCCTGGCCGACCGCGCGAAGGCCGCCGCTCCGTAACGTTCGGGATCCTGAATGGACCTAAGGGTGGAACATCAGACCCCGCCGAGGAGGACGAGTTGAGCCAGAAGGTGGAGAAGACCGATCAGGAGTGGCGCGAGCAGCTGACGCCCGCGCAGTACGAGGTGCTGCGCCGCCAGGGCACCGAGCCCGCCTTCACGGGCGAGTACGTCTACACCAAGGACCGCGGCACGTACACGTGCGCGGCCTGCGGTGCCGACCTGTTCAGCTCGGACACCAAGTTCGACTCCGGCACGGGCTGGCCGAGCTTCTACGAGCCGATGGACCAGGGCGGGGTGGAGCTGCGCTCCGACCACAGCCACGGGATGACCCGCACCGAGGTGGTCTGCGCCACCTGCGGCTCGCACCTGGGGCACGTGTTCGACGACGGCCCGAACCCCACCGGGCAGCGCTTCTGCATCAACTCATGCTCGCTTGACCTGAAGTCCGAGTAGCCGCGCGCCGCCCCGCCGTGGGCGCAAGTTTCCTGGCGCGAGCAGGGGCAGTGCGCCCCTACACTGGCTCGGCTATGGAAGGCATCGAGACCTCGCTGCCGGTTGCGGAGCCGGCCGGCGCTGCCACCGTCGCCGACCGTCCCGCCGGTCCGCCGCGGCACAGCCCCAGCGCGGTGGCGCTCGGCGTGCTTCGCGGCGTCCGCCCCAAGCAGTGGCTCAAGAACGTCCTGGTGGCGGCCGCGCCGGCGGCGGCCGGGGTCCTGACCCACGGCCAGGCCCTGCTGCACGTCGCTCTCGCCTTCGTCGCGTTCTGCCTGGTCTCCAGCGGGACCTACCTGCTGAACGACTCGCGCGACGTGGAGGCGGACCGGCTACACCCGCGCAAGCGCTTCAGGCCGATCGCCGCCGGCGTGGTGCCGATCCGGCTGGCGGTCGGGCTGGGCATCGGGCTGATCGCATGCGGGCTGGCGGTGGCCGCCGTGGTCCGGGTCGAGCTGCTCGTGGTGGTGGCCGCCTACATCGTGCTGACCACCAGCTACACGCTGTGGCTCAAGCACATCGAGGTCGTGGACATCGTCGCCATCGCGTCGGGCTTCATCATGCGAGCGGTGGCCGGCGGCGCGGCGGCGGCCGTACCGCTCTCTCGCTGGTTCATCATCGTCGCGTCGTTCGGGTCGCTGTTCATGGTGGCGGGCAAGCGCCACGGCGAGCACCTCGACCTGGGGGAGGACGGCGACGCGGTGCGGCCCACGCTGGGCGCGTACTCGCGCGATTACCTGAAGCACGTCTGGACGATGTCGTCGGGGGTGACCATCGCGGCCTACTGCCTCTGGGCCTTCGAGCAGGCTCCCAAGCACTCGGCGGTGCCGCTGTACGAGCTGTCGATCGTCCCGTTCGTCACGTTCATGCTGCGCTACGCGATGCTGCTCGAGGCCGGGCACGGCGAGGCGCCGGAGGACCTTGTGCTGGGCGATCGAGTGCTGCTCGTCCTGGCCGTCGTCTGGATGGCCGTGTTCGGGTCCGGTGTCTACTTCCTCTGAGGCAGGGTCGGAGCGGGTGCTGACTGGCTGGGGCCGCACGGCTCCCAGCCGGGCCACGGTCCTTCGGCCGGCGTCCGCCGACGCCGTGGTTGCCGCGCTGGCCGACCCCGGAGCGCGCGGCGTGCTGGCGCGCGGCCTCGGTCGCAGCTACGGGGACGCGGCCCAGAACGCCGGCGGCCGGGTGCTGGCCATGACCGGGCTGGCCGCCGTGCGCGACCTGGACCTGGAGCGGGGCGAGGCGACCGTGGACGCGGGCATCAGCATCGAGGCGCTGGCGCGCCTGCTCCTCCCGCTCGGGCTGTTCGTGCAGGTCACCCCGGGGACCTGGCACGTGACCGTGGGCGGGGCGATCGCGGCCGACGTCCATGGCAAGAACCACCACCGCGACGGCTCGTTCTGCGACCACGTGCTGTCGTTCGAGCTGGTCACGCCGGGCGGCCAGCGGGTGACCGTCGAGCCGGGCGACGAGCTGTTCGACGCCACTGCGGGCGGCATGGGCCTGACCGGCGTGGTGGTGTCCGTCCGGCTGCGGCTCCTGCGTGTCGAGTCGGGCTACATGACGGTCGACCGCGAACGCGCGGGCGACCTCGACGACGTCATGTCCCGGATGGTGGCCCGCGACGACGAATACCGCTACTCGGTGGCCTGGATCGACTGCCTGGCCCGCGGCCGCAACCTCGGGCGCTCGGTGCTGATCCGCGGCGATCACGCCGGCGCGGCGCAGGGTGGAGGCAACGGGGCGCTGACCAGCGGGGTTCGCGTGTCCGCGCCGCCCTGGGCTCCGTCGGGGCTCCTGCGGCGCTCCACGGTGCGCGTCTTCAACGAGGCCTACTACCGCGCCGCTCCCCGGCGTGAGACCGGGCGCGTGGAGCACCTGCGACCGTTCTTCTATCCGCTCGACTCGGTCGGCGGCTGGAACCGCATCTACGGCCCGACCGGGTTCCTCCAGTACCAGCTCGTCGTGCCGTACGGGCGCGAGGACGCGCTCCGCGAGTCGCTGGAGCGCCTGAGCGGCGCGGGCTGCCCGTCGGTCCTCGCCGTGCTCAAGCGCCTCGGGCCCCAGCGCACGGGAATGATCTCGTTCCCGATGGAGGGCTGGACGCTGGCCCTGGACGTGCCGGCCGCACTGCCGGGGCTGAGCGTGCTCCTGGACGGGCTGGACGAGCTGGTTGCGGAGGCCGGCGGGCGCGTCTACCTGGCCAAGGACTCGCGCCTGCGCCCCGACGTGCTGGCCGCCATGTATCCGCGCCTGGACGAGTGGCGGGCCGTGCGCCAGCGGGTCGACCCGCACGGAGCGATGCGCTCCGACCTGGCGCGAAGGCTGGAGCTTCGGTGAGGGACGCGGTGGGTGGCGTGCAGTCGGTGCTGGTGCTGGGCGGGACCTCGGAGATCGCGCTGGCCACGGCCCGCAAGCTGGTCGAGGGACGCGCGCGCAAGGTGATCCTGGCGGCCCGCGAGCCCGCCGGCGCGGAGTCCGCGGCCGAGGAGCTCCGTCGCCTGGGCGCCCAGACGGTGGAGGTCGTGCGCTTCGACGCGCTCGACTTCGACTCCCACGAGGCCTTCGTGGCCGACGTCTTCGAGCGCTTCGGCGACATCGACCTGGCGCTGTTCGGATGGGGCGTCCTGGGCGACCAGGAGCACGTCTCCCACAACCGCGCCGCGGCGGTGGAGCAGGTGCAGTCCAACTACACGGGCGTGGTGTCGGTCAGCGTGCCGCTGGTCGAGCGGATGCGCGCCCAGGGCCACGGCACGATCGTCTACCTCTCGTCGGTCGCGGCCGAGCGCGCGCGCAAGTCGAACTACGTGTACGGCTCCTCCAAGGCCGCGATGGACGCGTTCGCGCAGGGGCTCGGCGACGCGGTGGCGGACAGCGGACTGAGGGTCGTGGTGGTGCGGCCGGGGTTCGTGCACACGAAGATGACCGAGGGGATGAGCCCGGCGCCGCTCTCCACCGACGCGGATGCCGTGGCCGATGCGATCGTCGCGGGCCTGAGGCGCGGCGCGCACACCGTGTGGGCGCCGGCCCCGCTGCGGGTCCTGATGTCCGTCCTGCGGCACCTGCCGCGGCCGATCTTCCGCCGCCTCCCGATCTGATGAAATGCGCATGTGACATGTGCAACGAGCACTGCACCGCCGGGGTGGGCGAACTGCCATCCTGACCCTCAGGAGACAGAACGGGTGAGCGAGCAGACACAGAGCGGCGGGCGCTGGTGGCGCCGGGAACCGGGAGCGGCGGCCGAGCCGGCGGACGTCCAGCGCCACGACGTCGCCGCCGCGGTCGAGGAGAGCGTGCAGGCCGCCGTGGAGGAGAGCGTGCGCGCGGCCATGGAGAGGAACCCCGCCGGACTCCACACCGATGTGGGCAACGGGTCGCACGAGGTCGCTCCGCTGGAGGCCGGGCCCGAGCTCCAGGAGGCCGAGCAGGTCCGTGACCCGGATCCCGTCGCCGCGCAGCCGCGACAGCCCGGTCCGGAGCCGGAGGCGGTCACCACGGAGGCGCCGGCCGCGGCGCCGGAGCGGCCGCCGGCGGGCCCCACGCGACCGCGTGTGGCCGGACCGCTCGAGGCGTTCCTGCGGCATCCGTTCCTCGCCCTCATGCCCGTGCTCCTGCTGGTCGGGGGCGCCATCGTCATCGGGGTCCAGCGCAAGCCGGAGTACACGGCCCAGGCGCGCATCACCGTGGGCGGCTCGGACGTGCCCCCGTTCGCCCTTCAGACCGTCGTCACCGGCAACCAGGCGCTGGCCGCCAGCTACGCGCGCGTCATCTCCGCTTACCCCGTGGTGATCGACGCGGCGCGGAAGGTCGGCATTGCCCCCGGGGCGGCGGCCAACGCCCTCAACGCGTCGCCCGTTGCCAGCAGCACCCTCATCCAGGTCGAGGCCAAGGGCGCCTCGGCCGCGTTCTCGATCGGGCTCGCCAACGCGGCCTCGGAGTCGCTGATCAACTACGTCCAGCGCGTTAGCAAGACCAACGCCTCCAGCACGCTCTTCCGGCAGTACCAGGCCGCGCAGGCCCAGGTGCGCAGCGCGCAGCGACGCGTACAGGCCGCCATCCGGAGCAACTCCGGCGCCGGCCTCACCAAGGCTCAGCTGGCCGAGGACTCCGCCCAGCTCCGGGCCTCCGATCTGGCCAACCGCTATCGGGGCACGACCTTCGACGCCGCCAGCAGCTCGCGCCTGACCCTCATCGCCCCGGCGGCGCATGCCACGTCGGACCGGCGCACCATGCTCGAGCGGCTGATCGCGATCGCCGCAATCGGCGGCATCGTGCTCGGGCTCGGCCTGGCGCTGCTGGACACCAACTGGCGCGTGCTCCGGACCCTGCGCCGCGAGTGACCGCACGGCGCGGCCTGGGTCTGCGCCTGGCGGCGATCCCGCTCGCCGCCCTGATGGCCTACGCCGCCACCAGGGGGGTCGCGGCGCCGACGCCCGCCGACGGCTTCGAGCGCGTGGTCGGGCTCGTGGCCCTCGCTGGCCTGGCGATCGCTGCCATGACCGCTCCGCCGGCCTGGACGCTGAGCGGCGCCCTGGTGCTCAGCATGTTCCAGTCCCATTGGCAGCTGATGGGCGTGTCGGTCAGCCTCGACCGCTACGCCATGCTCTTCGTGATCGCGTGCGTGCTGGTGCGCGAGTGGCGCCACCGCGACGGCCGCCTCCAGACCCAGCCGGTCCACTGGATCCTCATCCTGTTCGGCCTCTACGCGCTCGGCTCCGCCTGGATCGGCGGCGGCCTGTCCGATCACCAGGCGCGGTTCGAGCTGATCGACAAGCTCGGGCTGATCCCGTTCCTGGTGTTCTTCGCCGCTCCGTTCGCGTTTCGCACCGAGGCCGATCGGCGAGTGCTGCTGGGCGCGCTGGTGGCGATCGGGGCCTACCTGGGGGTGATCGCGGTGCTGGAGACGACCGGTCCCAAGGCCCTGATCGTGCCGCACTACATCACCGACCCGACGCAGGGGATCCATTCGGACCGCGCGCGTGGCCCGTTCCTGGACGCCGGGGCCAACGGGATCGCCCTCTACGCCTGCGCGGTCGCCTCGGTCATCGCCTTCATCAAGTGGCGGGATCGAAGGTGGCGCGTGGTGGCCCTGCTCGTGGCCGGGCTGTGCCTGCTCGGCGTGGTCTTCGCGCTGACCAGGGCCGCGTGGCTCGGGGCGCTGATCGCCTCGCCCATCGCGCTCGCGGCGTCGCGCGAGACGCGGCGCTACCTGCTGCCCACCGCGGCCGC
>JAXDIC010000342.1:0-6550 GCA_034664185.1 Thermoleophilaceae bacterium | reverse complement strand
AGCCGCCGCCCTCCACCACCAGCAGACCCATGGCGATCAGCAGCGCGGGGGCCAGCGTGAGGCTGACGAGCTCGCCCTCACCCAGCCCCGACACGACGATCGCGGCCACCATGTCGCCCGCCAGCGCCACGGCGGCGAGGCGGGTTGCCAGCCCCGCGATCAGCAGCAGGCCGCCGGCGATCTCCAGCACGCCGATCGCGTAGACGAACGCGTCCGGCGAGGGCAGCCCGTAGGTCCGGAACGAGTCGACCTCCGTGGCGTGGGCGCTGAACTTGCCGATCCCGAAAACCACGAACACCACCCCGGCGGCGACGCGCGCCGGAAGAGCAGCCGTGGCCGCGCGGCCGCTGATCCGGGGGCTCAGGAGTAGCTGGAGCACGTCCGTGCCCCCGTCTCGGTGGGCCGGCGCCTCGTTACAGCGTCCCGACGCTCGGCCCTGGGCTCTCCTAAGCCCCTATACGGTGCTCAAGAGAGCCCACGTCCCTCTGGAGCTCGCTCAGAGCGTGATGCGGGTGGGCCGCACGCCGCGCGAGCGGTTGCCCGCGGCGTCGATCGCGTGGGGGCGGATCACGTAGCGTCCGTGCGGCAGGTTCGCGTTCTTCGTGAGCGACCATTTGCGCGTGCCGCTGGCACGGAGCAGCACAGCGCTGCGGCAGCTGCGCGCCGTGGTCAGCTTTCCGTTCGCGCGCAGGAAGCGGCAGCGCTTTCCGTGGAGGAGCGCGACGGACACCCGCACCTGCGACACGTGCCCGCTAGCCGCCCGCAGCGCTCCCTTGGCGGCACAGCCGCGGTCCGATGCCGTGCCGCGGACAGACAGCCGGCCGTTCCGGAGGCGGATGCCGTGCTTCTTCACCCGCACCCGCGGCGTGCGCCTGTCCCTGCACACGCCCGGCGAGCTGCCCGAGCCTGCGAACTTCACGTTCTGGCCGCAGTCGGGCAGGTTCACGGTGAGCGGGCCGTCGCTGGTCACGTGCAGGAAGACGTTGCAGTCCACGCGGGCGCGTCCCACGCTGATGTCCACGTTGCGCACGTTCCCTGCGTCGATGTCCAGCCGGTCGCGCACCGGCGCCTTGGGCGTCGCGCCCCAGGTCTGAGACAGGCTCTGGTACCCCAGCGCCGGCAGGGTCCCGCCCATCAGCGAGCCGCTGCCGGTCTGCGTGCCGCTGGGCTTGGGATCGCCCACGCCGAAGCCCTCCGAGAGCACGTCGATCGTGCCGATCGGCGCCGTGCCGGTGGCGCTGCGCGCGCGCAGGCCGGAGAGCCAGTACGCGTGGTCGGCGGGCGCGTCGGTCTGCGCGAACTGCATCCGCGGGTTGACCACGTAGCTCACGTGCGGAGGATTGCGGTCGACCAGCACCGAGCCCAGGAAGTCGGCGGCGGGCTGGAACTGGTCGTTGTACGCCAGCGTCAGGTGCTCGGCCGGGGCGAAGGTGTCGAACTCGTAGCGCAGGCCGAGCGCGTCGATCCGCGCGCGCTGGGTCTGCGTGCCGGGGTACGGCACCAGCTCGTCGCTGGCCGCCACCCAGATCAGCAATGGGATGTTGCGCAGCGACTCGAGCTGCTTGTAGGTGTTGGTCCACTCGCCGCCGCTGGGCGCGCCCTGGCCGGTCCACTCACCGACACCCGGTGGGCCCACCGTCGGCTGTGCCCGCGCGAACAGGTCCGGATACTCCACCGCCAGCTTGTAGGTCGAGTAGCCGCCCATCGAGTAGCCGGCGATGTCGGTGTAGTCGGGGTCGAGCGGGTAGCGCCTGGCCACGTCGGCCCAGACCTCGAACGCGTCGGCGGATGCGTAGTCCCAGGTCCAGGTGTCGAACCCGCGGCCCTCCGGGGTGATCACGATCGAGCCCGGCCCGCGCTCGCCGAACTGCGACTGGTTGCGGTTCGTGAGGAACTGGTTGTAGTTGGCGGTGTGCGAGTGGATCAGCAGCGTCAGGCCGTAGCCGCCCGGCGGCGGCGGCTTCTTGGGGATGTAGATCGCGTACGGCTGGAGCTGGCCCTGGATCTCGCCCTTGCAGGTGTTCGACGCCGGGATCGTGTTGTCGCAGAAGTTCGAGTAGTCGGTGCCCTGGGCGGTCTCGAAGTGGCTGGCCAGGATGCGGTCGATCGGACCCGACTGCGGCACGCCGGTCGGCTGGCCGGCCATGTCGTCGTCGGTGCGCGACGCCAGCTTCGCGAAGTTCACGTCGGCGTGGAACTGGCTGATGTCGCCCGCCGCCAGCGCGTGCCCCTGGTCGTGGTCGCGCCACCAGGCCACGTCCGCCACAGCCTTGTTCAGGTCGCTGACCAGCGGGGTGGCCTCGGTGTAGCGGAAGGCGACGTTGAAGAACGCGGCCGGGTTGGACAGGTTGCCCGCGCCGCCCGGGTGGGTCGCGTCGGCGTTCTGCTGCGGCAGGAGGTACTTGTCGGCCGCCTTGTCCCACAGGCCGATGCCCGCCGCCAGGCGCACGGTGCTCGTGCCCGGGTTCCAGTCCGAGTGCGGCACGCGCACCTCGATCTGGCGCCGGGTCTGGTCGATGCTGACCGTGGCGGGCGCGGCCGCGGGCGCGTGGGTCACGGCATCGACCAGCTCGGCCGTGGTGCCGTGCACGGTGAGGAACATCGCCGCCGGAGCCTTCACGTTCGCGCCGTGGGGGAAGGGGAGGGGCACCGCGGAGTTGCCGATCGCGATCCCGATCCCGATCGACGACGCGTCCTTCAGCGTGTTGAGCGTGATGCGGAACGCCGTGGCCTCCGGCAGCGGCCGGACGCGGACCTCCACGAAGTCGGCCGCGTTGCCGGCGTAGACGGGGTTGGTGGGGTAGGTGTAGGTGCCGTTGGGGGGCGAGAACAGGTCGTTGGTCGCGCCGGGTGGGTTGCGCGGGTCGTTCTGGTCGCGCTGACCGCCGTTGGCGCCGTGATCGTCGTAGAGGTAGTCCTGGTACAGGAACTCGCCGCCGTGGTAGGCGCTGGCGCCCGAGACCAGGATCGGGGCCGCGTTCCAGACGCCGGTGTTCTGCAACTGCGGCGCGTCAGCCGGCGGCGCGTAGAGGATGTCCGGCCCTGGGCGGTGACCGGGACCCGAGTACAGCGAGCTGCTGGCAGCGGCCGCGCCACCGGGGAGCATCACGGCCGCAAGAAGCGCCAGCTGAACCGCACGCCCGACCTTGACACCCGCCCCCATCGCTCTCTGAAGCTACAGGAGGGGGCGCGCCGTCACGCCATCACGGCGTCAGTCGACGACGGTGCGTGCGGCGCGCTCGTGACGGTTGCCGCTCAGCGCGTGCATGAGCATCACGGCGATCTCGACCGGCGGGACCGGGCGGCTCAAGTAGAAGCCCTGCGCCACGTCGGCGCCCATCGCCTTCAGCTCAAAGAGCGTGTCGGCGTCCTCGACGCCCTCTGCCACCACGCGCAGCCCCATCGCGTGCGCGAGCTCGATCGTCGACCGGACGATCGCGGCGTTCTGCTCGTCCTTGACCATGTCGAGCACGAACGAGCGATCGATCTTCAGCTCGTCGATCGCCAGCTCCTTGAGGTAGGCGAGCGACGAGTGGCCGGTGCCGAAGTCGTCGAGGGACAGCCCGACGCCGAGCGCCCGCAGGCGCCGGAGCACGTCGGTGACCCGTACCGGGTCCACCATCACGGCGTTCTCGGTTATCTCGAGGATCAAGAGCCGCGGTGAGACCTTGGTCTTGGCGAGGGCCCTGGCGACGTCGTCGGGAAGGCGCGAGTCGAGCAGGTTGGGCATCGCGAGGTTCACGGCCACGCTCAGGTCGAGCCCCATCTCCTCCCATTCGCTGGCCTGCTGCAGCGCGCGGTCGAGGACGAACAGGGTGAGCGGCCTGATCAGGTCCGTCTGCTCAGCCATCGGCACGAACTCGGCCGGGGCCAGCAGCCCGTGCTCGGGGTGCTGCCAGCGCACGAGTGCCTCCACGCTGGTCACCGCGGCGCTCTCCAGGTCGGCCTTCGGCTGGTAGTGGACCACGAGCTCCCCGTCCGAGATGGCGCGGCGCAGCTGGCCGGCGAGCGCGAGGCGCGCGCGGCTGTGCCCGTCCCGCTCGGGGGTGTACTCCTGCCAGTCCGCCTGGATGGCCTTGGCTCCGTACATCGCCACGTCGGCGCGGCGGAGCAGCGCGTTGGCGTCGTCGCCGTGGTCCGGAAAGTAGGAGATGCCGATGCTGGCCTGGACCGCCAGGCTGATGTCCTCGATCGCGAACGGCTCGACCAGCGCCGATCGGAAGCTCTCGGCCGCCGAGACCGCCTGGCCGCGGCCATCGGAGACCGGCACGACCATCGCGAACTCGTCACCACCCAGGCGCGCGAGCAGGGTGTTCCCGGGAAGCGCCTCGCGGAGCCGCGGGCCGAGCTGGGACAGCACCATGTCGCCGACCTGGTGGCCGAGGGTGTCGTTCAGCTCCTTGAAGCCGTCGAGGTCGGCCAGCAGCAGTGCGACGGAGGTCTTCCTTCGCTTGGCGTCCTCGATCATGTGGTCCAGCCGCTGGTAGAGGCAGCGGCGGTTGGGCAGCCCGGTGAGGGAGTCGTGCAGCGCCTGGTGACGGCTCTTCGCCGCCTGGCGGCGCAGGCTGCGCGACGCCCGCGCCACGATCCTGAACAGCAGCAGGTAGAGCACCGCCAGCCCACCGGCGACGAGCGCGTAGACCAGATGCACGTCCTGGGACACGGCGCTCTGGACCGGCGCGTACGGGAGGTAGAGCTCGAACGCCCCGGCGGGCTTCGCGTGGGCGCCGAAGCGGAGCGGCACGTAGGCCTCGAGCAGCGGCCCGAGCCCGCGCTCGCCACGCTGCTCGGCCTGGTTGCCCTGGGCCACGTCGCCGAACGGCTTGCCGCCGAACGCCTCGCGGAGGTTCTTCTCGACCTCGAAGTGCTTTCCGATCTCCGCGTGCTTGTCCGAGTAGACGATCGCGCCCGCCCGGCTCCACACCTTCACGCGCGCGATCCCGCCCTCCGCCCGCGCCTGCGCGACCGCGGCATCCAGTCCGCGAAGCCGGCTGGACGGCACGCCGTGAGCGAAGTCGTCGGGGCGCAGCCGCGTTCGGATCGCGACGTCCGACAGGAGCTGGGCCGACGCCGTGGCGTTCGAGAGCGCTCGCTCGCGGATCCGGTTGGCCAGGAGTTGCGACAGCGCGAGGCCCAGCAGCGTGAAGCACACGAGGCTGAGCAGGGTGAACTTGCGCAGGAGGGTCCAGCGGCCTACGCCGACAAGGGACGCCATCCGCTTGTGATCGACAGCCCGGACCCGTGGCTTGAACGCGCGGCGCGGGCCTGGCCAGCTCCGGAGCCCGGCGTAAGCCCGCTCTTTGCGACCGTTCGCGCGCCGGCAACGACGGGCACTCTTGTTAGCCTCGACTCATGACCGACGCCGCCACGCTGGAGGGCCACACGCTGTTCGCGTCGGGCAAGGTCCGCGAGATCTACGAGGAGGGCGATCGGCTGCTCATGGTCGCCTCGGATCGGATCTCCACCTACGACGTCATCCACCCCACGCCGATCCCCGGCAAGGGCGCCGTTCTCACCGGCCTGTCGGCCTTCTGGTTCGGCCGCACCCAGCACATCGTGCCCAACCACGTGGTGTCGTTCACGGAGGTTCCGGCCCAGGTCCGCGGGCGGGCCATGCTGGTCGAGCGGCTCCAGATGTTCCCGGTCGAGTGCGTCGTGCGCGGCTACATCACCGGGTCGGGCTGGAAGGACTACCAGGCCACCGGAGCGGTGTGCGGCATCCAGCTGCCGGAGGGCCTGCGCGAGTCCGACCGGCTGCCCGAGCCCATCTTCACCCCCGCCACCAAGGCCGACATCGGCGACCACGACGAGAACGTCGACTTCGACCGCGCGGCGGAGATCCTGGGCGACCGCCCGGCGCTCGAGGAGCTGCGCAGGCTCTCCGTCGAGCTGTACTCGTTCGCGGCGGACCACGCGCGCGAGCGCGGGATCATCCTGGCCGACACAAAGTTCGAGTTCGGCCGCGACCGCGATGGCCGGATCGTGGTTGGCGACGAGGTGCTCACCCCCGACTCGTCGCGCTTCTGGCCCGCCGACACCTACGAGCCCGGCCGCTCTCAGCCGTCGTTCGACAAGCAGTACGTGCGCGACTGGGCAAGCGCGTCGGGCTGGGACAAGACGCCGCCCGCGCCGGCCATCCCCGACGACGTCGTGGCCGGCACGCGTCAGCGCTACGAGGACGCGTACGAGCGCATCTCGGGCGAGCCGTTCGCCAGCTGGCTGGAGCGCTCCGGCGCCGCCGCCCGTTGAAGGCCCGCGTCCTGATCCGCCCGAAGGAGGGCATCCTCGACCCCCAGGGCCAGACCGTGGAGCGCGCGCTGCCCGCGCTGGGATTCGCGGGCGTCTCGCACGTGCACATCGGGCGGCTGGTCGAGCTGGAGGTGGAGGATCCCTCGCAGGTCCCCGCCATGTGCGAGAAGCTGCTGGCCAACCCCCTGGTCGAGGACTACGAGGTCGAGCTCCTCGACGCGGACGCCGGGACCAACGGCAGCGCTGCGTGAAGCTCGGCGTCGTCAGGTTCCCCGGCTCCTGCGACGAGGTCGACGCCCTG
>JAXDIC010000307.1:0-3343 GCA_034664185.1 Thermoleophilaceae bacterium | reverse complement strand
AGCCGCGCAGCCTCCGCTCCAGGTCGGCCAGCACGCGTGCCGCGGCCTGGTCGGCCGCCACGCCCGGCAGCGGCAGCAGCCGCGGCACCTCCAACTGGGCGCTCAACTCGGCCGACGCGCGAGCACCGCCGCCGACATCGGCCAGGGCGATGACCAGCTCGAAGCGCTCCGGGTCGTCGTCCCCGTGCGGTACCCGTCTGATGGCGACCCCCTCACGGGCCGTCACCTCGACGGTGGCCGCCAACGCCAGCGTCAGGCCCAGCACCCGAGCCTCCATCGCCACACGACTCGGCCTGCCGGAGCTGTCGCTCTCGAGCACCTCGAGCGATCGCAGCGTGGAGATCCAGTCGGGCCAGCGCTCGACGCCGGCCAGAACGGCGAAGCACTCCTCCAAGGAGGCGGGGATCAGCCGCTCGGATCGCCCGCGGAGGCTCCTGACGGCCACGGCGCGGGGGCCTCAGCCCAGGTCGCGGGTGACCGCCGTCGCCGGGGCGCTCTCGCGCGATGCCGGTGGTGGGCGGTCGAAGCCGGCGGCCGCGTAGGCGTCGCGCTCGTCCAGCGTCTCGTTCTCCAGCAGCGCCCTGGCCAGCGAGTCCAGACGCTCGCGGTTCTCGCGCAGGCGCGACAGGGCCTTGGCGTAGCACTCGTCCACGATGCGGCGGACCTCGGCGTCCACCAGCTCGCGCGTGGAGTCCGAGGGCGCGCTGGGATCGGCGCCCGGGAACAGCGCGGCCTCGTTGCCCGGCCGCGGGAGCACGGACACGAGCCCGACGGCGTCCGACATGCCCCAGCGGCCGACCATCTGGCGGGCGATCGACGTGATCTGCTCCAGGTCGGACTCCGCCCCGGTGGTCACGTCGTCCTCGCCGTAGACGATCTCCTCGGCGGCCCGACCGCCCAGCGCGCCCACGATTCGCCCGCGCAGATACGCCGCGCCGTAGCCGTAGCGGTCCGCGTCGGGACTCTGGAAGGTCACGCCCAGCGCCTGCCCGCGCGGGATGATCGACACCTTGCGCACCGGGTCGGCACCCGGCTCGAGCATCCCGAGCACCGCGTGGCCCGACTCGTGGTAGGCGGTGCGCTCGCGCTCCTCCGCCGACAGGGTGATCCTGCGCTCGGTGCCCAGGACGATCTTCTCCAGGGCGTCGCTGAAATCAGCGGCGGTGACCCTCTCGTGGTTGCGGCGCGCGGCGGTGAGAGCCGCCTCGTTGACCAGGTTGCGGAGGTCCGCGCCCACCATCCCGGGCGTGCTGGCCGCGATCTGGTCGAGCTCGACGTCGTCGGCCAGCGGCACCGAGCGCGTGTGCACCTCCAGGATCTTGCGCCGCCCCTCGCGGTCGGGCGGATTGACGAACACGCGGCGGTCGAAGCGCCCGGGACGCAGCAGCGCCGGATCGAGCACCTCGGGCCGGTTGGTGGCGCCCAGCACGATCACGCCCTCCGTGCCGGTGAAGCCGTCCATCTCGGTGAGGATCTGGTTGAGCGTCTGCTCGCGCTCGTCGTGGCCGCCCAGCGACGCGCCGCCGCCGCGCGCCCGCCCGATCGCGTCGAGCTCGTCGATGAAGATGATGGCCGGGGCGACCTGCTTGGCCTGGTTGAACAGGTCGCGCACGCGGCTCGCGCCGACGCCCACGATCGCCTCGATGAACTCCGACGCCGAGACCGAGAAGAACGGCACGTCGGCCTCGCCCGCCACGGCGCGGGCGAGCAGCGTCTTGCCGGTGCCCGGCGCGCCCGCAAGCAGCACGCCGCGCGGTATCGCCCCGCCCACCTTGAGGTAGCGGTCGGGGTTGCGCAGGAAGTCGACGACCTCGATCAGCTCCTCCTCGGCCTCGTCGATGCCGGCCACGTCCTTGAACGTGGTGCGCTGCGCCGAGTGCTCGTAGCGCCGCGCCCCCGAGCGGCCGAACGAGCCCAGCATCCCTCCGGCCGAGCTCCTGCGTGCGAACGCGACGAACAGCCCGACCAGGAGGAGGGTCGGCCCGAAGCCGAAGACGATCGTCTGCCACAGCGGCGTGCCGGTGTCCACGCTGCGGGCGTTGACGGTCACGTTCTTCGCGATCAGGAGCCTGGAGATGCCGTCGTCGCCGAACGTGGGGCGGACCGTCTGGAACTTGGTGTTGGTCTTGCCCGACTTGCCCACCGGGTATCGGACCGCGCTCCTAAAGGTGCCCTGGATCTGGTCGCCCTTCGAGCTGATCTCGCGGACGTTGCCCTGCTGGACCTGGCGGTAGAAGAGCGTGTACGGGACCGACTGCCGATCCGGCGTGCCGGACAGCGCCAGGCTGAGCACGATGTTGAGCGCCAGGACGATGACGAAGAAGCGCCAGAAGCGACCTCCGCCCTGCGGCAGGATCGAGCGGCGCGGCGGCTGCTCCGGGGCGGGATCGCCCTCCGGATGGCCCTCCACCCGCCACGGCTTGCGATCCGCCTGCGCGTCCGCGGGTTGCCGCCCTGGTCTCTGCCGTATGTCGGCCATCGCTCGCTCCGATGCTAGCCAGCCGGGGTCGGCCACCGGCCACACGGCGACCCGATAGCTGGTTGAGTTCACCGCGCGCGAGCGCGCCATGAGCTCCGAGACCCTAGGCCTCCTCACCATCCCGCTGTTCTCAGCGGCGATCGGCTACGTGACGAACTGGACCGGCGTGTGGATGCTGTTCAACCCCGTGCAGTTCGCGGGCTTCCGCTTCCCCGGCCTGAAGGTCGTCGCGCAGATCATGCCGCGCCGGATCCAGCAGATCCCGGGGGTCATGGTGGGCGGCGTGGGCTGGCAGGGGATCATCCCCTCGCGCGCGGCCAAGATGGGCAGCATCGCGGTGGACAAGGGGATCGCGAAGCTCGGCAACAACAGCGACTTCTACGAGCAGATCGACCCTCAGAAGCTGGCCGACTACATCGTCGAGACCTCGCGCGGGGACATCCGCGAGCTTGTGGAGGGCGCGGTGCGGCGCGAGCACCCGCAGCTCTGGGGCGAGCTGACGCCCGAGATGCGCGAGGGGCTGTACCGGCGCGTGGAGCGGCAGTACCCGGACATCGTGCACGAGATCTTCGACCGGATCGGGGAGAACATCGACCAGCTGCTCGACGTGAAGCTGATGGTCATCCGGCGGATCGAGCAGTCGCCGGAGCTGGCCAACAAGATCTTCAAGTCGGTCGGCGACAGGGAGCTGCGCCTGATCGTCAACATGGGCTTCGTCCTGGGGTTCCTGCTGGGCATCCCGGTGGCCGGGCTGATCGCGGTGACCGGCCAGTCGTGGCTGCTCCTGATCTGCGGGCCGATCGTCGGTTGGGTGACCAACTGGGCGGCGATCCTGATGATCTTCGAGCCGGTCGAGCCGCGGCG
>JAXDIC010000306.1:0-6541 GCA_034664185.1 Thermoleophilaceae bacterium | reverse complement strand
CCGGAGCCCGAGATGGCGCGGGCCTTGAAGGTCGTCGTGCCCTCGGGCAGCGCTCCGGCGTGGTAGGTGTCGCCGACTACGTCGAGCACGGCATCGGGATCGGACCCGTCGGTGGTGACGGAGTAGCCGGCCACGCCCGAGCGGGGGACGAACTCGCCCGCCATGTCGATCGCCTGGTCGAAGCTCCTGGCCTCCTGCGCACCGACCCACCCGGCGCGCGCCCGCGGGCTGGCCTGGCCCGGGGGCACGTTGTCGAAGCGCACGTGCACGGGCAGCGACTTGTTCGCGGAGCTCACGTTGCCGGCCGCGTCCTCCAGCCAGACGCGCACGGTGTAGTCGCCCGGCTGGGGCACCGCCAGGTCGGGGATGGCCGCGATTCCGTCCCCGCGCCGTTCGCCGGTGGTGCAGGCACCGGTCGAGGCATCGCAGAGCTCGTAGTGGGCAACCGTCACGGGCGCCGCGCTTGGCGGCTGCGTCCAGGCGAGCTGGAAGCTGTTGGTCTGGCGCCAGCCCTCGCCGCCGTCGACCGCCACCGCCTCCGGTGCGTCCGGCGCGTGGTTGTCGACTCGGATCGTGCGCGTGAGCGAGCCGGCGTTGGCGGCGGTGTCGATGCTCTCGACCCGGACCTCGTGGCTGCCGTCGGCCAGCGCCTGCGTGTCGACCCCGTAGCGGGCGTACGGCAGGTTGAAGCACGGCACGCGCTGAGTGAAGTCGCAGTCGCGCTGGAGGTCGTCGCGCTGGGCTCCGTCCACGTACAGGCGCGTGGCCCGAATCCCGACGTTGTCGCTCGAGCCGTAGCCGATGAACTGGCTGCCGCTCAGCCAGGCGTCGCCGGCCAGTCCGCCGTCCACGCTCCAGACGCTGGGCGCGGTGTCGTCGCGGACGCGGACGACTGAGCTGAACAGGCGCACCGCGGCCCGCTCCGAGAAGGGTGCCGGCCTGGCCTGCGTGGAGCACCAGAGCGCGCTGGCACACGCCGTCTGGATGCCGACCCTGTGCACTCCGGCGGGCAATGCGAAGGTGGTGGTGGTGCCGGGCCACGCCGTGCTGTACGCGCAGAACATCTGGGTGTTGGGAGCACAACCGGTCAGCATCGAGCCGTCCGCAAAGAGGCCGACCTGCCAGTAGGCGTCGTCCCGGTGCAGCGCGAACTGCGCGCTCCACGAGACCAGCGACGCGCCGGGCGGCGCGTCGAACCACATCGCGGCCAGCGCGCCCGGTTGGGCCTGGCCCGAGTTGATGGAGTTCCGGACCCACATGCCGCGCGTCTCGGCCCGGTTGGTCGGGCAGGCCGCGCCCCACGACATCGCCTGGCTGGAGATGCCCGACCAGGAGCCCCAGGCACCGCCTGGCGCCGCGTCGCAGGCCACCACGTCGTAGGTGCCGGCACGCGCGGCGCCGGCGAACGCCGCCAGCACGACCACGAGAGCGACCCCGCAGGCGATCGAAGAACGGCAGAGGAAACTTGCGCGCGTAAGCGCCATTGCGGCCCCCTTCAGGTGCGAGTCGAAAACCTTCGTCGCGGGGGGAAGTCAGGTCCCCCCCTTTCTCGCCCCCGTCCGAGAGAAGACTGCGCAGAAGCGGCCGCCGTTGTAAACCCCGGGGGGTCGGAAAACGCGGGTTAGCGGGGGGTCAAGAACCCCCGCGCGGGGCAGGTCGCTGGGACGGTCGGGGGATCGTCAGCCGGCGCGGCTGCTCAGCCAGCGAAAGCCGGCCTGCATCCAGTCGTTGGCGGCCGAGGCCGCCAGCACCGTCGACACGGTCCGTCCCGTGTGCGGCGACGCCACCCGCAGGCCGACGATGCCAAGTGCGCTCCACGCCCCCACGCAGCGCGTGCACGTGACCAGCTCGCCCACCGCTCGCTGCAGCCGCGTGCCCGTCGGCCGCGGCTCGTGGCCGTCCTGGTCGACGAACGGCTCGCGCAGCCAGGTGCCCACCTTCTCGCGCGCGATCACCTTCGACAGCGCGAAGGTGGCCGCCGACAGCGGCACCAGCTCGCGCACCGGGATCGGATCCTCGGCCGCGCGGTCGCGCGTGGCGTACAGGACGCCGGCGAACAGCGCCGCGTAGACCGCGTTGATCTTCGCGTAGTCGACCGGCTCGGTCTGGCGCGTCGTGCCGCCGCCGCCGTTCTGGCGCTGGCGGTCGGGGGCTGTGCTGGGCTCGGTGGACATCGCGAACGAGGTTACCCAGCCGCGCCCGGCGCTACGCAAACCCGCCTGCGCACGCGCTGCCCCGGCCCGCCCGCGCGCCCGTAGCGGTAGCTTGCGTAGATGGTCGACTGGTCGCTGGCTCGGCAGATCGCGCGCTTCGCGTCGGGGGGCGGCGGGGACGCGTCGACGCTCGACGCCGACTTCCCCGCGCTGGTCGCGGACTCGGAGTCGCACCTGCGCGACTACACCGGCCTCGACCTGTCCGAGCCGGTTCCCGAGCCCGAGTCGGTGACCCGCGTCGAGTGGGCCGAGGTGAACCTCACCTCGCTGTGCTCGCTGCTCGATCCGGTGACCGAGCGGCTGTCCAAGCGGCTCGAGTCGGCGGGCCCGTTCGCGGCTCCGCTGCGCGCGGTGACCGGCGCCACGCTGGCGGCCGAGTCCGGCCTGGTGATGGGCTACATGTCGCAGCGCGTGCTGGGCCAGTACGAGGTCTCGCTGCTGGACGTGGAGACCCCGCCGCGGCTGCTGTTCGTCACGCCCAACCTGGACAAGGCCGTGCGCGAGCTGAAGGTGGACCGCGACAGCTTCCTCGGCTGGATAGTGCTGCACGAGCTGACGCACGTGTTCCAGTTCTCGGGCGTGGGCTGGCTGCGAGGGCACCTCTCCGAGCTGCTGCGCGAGTACATGCGCACAGTGGAGGTGCGCATGGAGCGCGGCGCGGCCGGCGCGCTGCCCAGCCTGCCCGACCCCGCACGGATCGTCGAGAACTTCCGCGAGGGCGGCCTGGTGGCCCTCGTCCAGTCGCGCGAGCAGCGCAGGCTGATGGGGAGGATCCAGGCGACGATGGCGGTCGTCGAGGGCTACTCCGAGCACGTGATGGACGTGCTGGGCGAGCGCGTGCTGCCGGCCTACGCGGGGCTGCGCGAGTCGATGGAGCGCCGGCGGCGGAGCCGCTCGGCGCCCGAGCGGATCCTCCAGCGGCTGCTGGGCCTGGACATCAAGATGCAGCAGTACGAGCTGGGCAAGGAGTTCTGCGACGCGGTGGCCGGGCGCGGAGGGATCGAGGCGCTCAACCGCGTATGGGACGGACCGGAGTCGCTGCCGACCATGGCCGAGCTGCGCAAGCCCGACGCGTGGATGACGCGCGCGGGCGGGCCCCAGTCCGCCGCTGCGTAAGGCGCTTCAGGCCCTACGGACGCGGCCTGTGTGATGCACGTCACACCGGGATCGGTTTACGAACACCCGTTCCCCGGCTACAGTCCTATTGACATTACAAATAACAACCTTAGATCCCCTTCCAACATGGGAAGAGGCGAGGAGGCAGAACAGTAATGGCTACGCAGAGCACCACCACACCCCGACGTAAGAGCACCCGCCGCTCCACGAGCGCCGCGAGTGCCCGTCGTTCCACAGCCAGCACCCGCCGGACCACCGCGCAGCGGAGCGCCAGCGCCAAGAAGGCCGCGGCGACTCGTCAGCGCCGTTCGGCCAGCACCAGCGCCCGCCGCACCCGCTCGGCCGCGAAGACGACGGCGAGGTCCGCCGCTCGCACCGCCGGCCAGGGCGTCAAGGCGGAGACCACCGGCATCCAGGCGATCGCGCAGCAGGCTCAGCGTGTCGTCCTGATTCCGGTCGGCGCCACGCTGACCGCGCGCGACAACGTCGTGGAGACGGTCAAGCCCTACACCAAGAGGGCGACCGCCCAGCGCGAGGTCAGCAAGCTCCAGCGCCGGGTCACGAGCAACCTGAACCGCTTCGAGCGTCGCGGCAACACCGCGCGTAACAGGCTCGAGCGCCAGGTCAAGCGCACGCGGACCCAGCTCGAGCGCGAGCTGCGTCAGCGTCGCAACCAGGTCCAGCGCGCGGTGAAGCGCAACCGTCGCGAGTTCGAGAAGGACCTGCGTGGCGCGCGTCGCGACTTCACGCGGAACTTCGACCGCGTGCAGACGAGCGTCGGTGATCTGACGCCGCTGGCGTAACCACCGTTTTCGGCCCCGCTCCGACGGAGAGCGACGCGGGGTAGAACTATCGGCCCACATATCTCGGCCGGTAGTAAGCAGTATCTCTCCTCCCTCGACCGGCGGGGCCACAGTGGCCCCGCCGGTTTCTTTTTGGGCCCGTGGGCCAGGTGGAGCGATACTCGCCGATCTAGCCTTCCCGCCAGCCCGTGAAGCTCTCGCACATCACGCTGGACTTCGCTCTTCGTCAGCTGGAGAAGGGCCACCAGCCCTGGTCCCGGCGCCGGGTGGTACTCGTGTTCGCGTCAGCAATCGCGGTGTCTCTCGTCTGCATACTGGTGCTCGTACTTCTGACGCAATTCAGCTCGTTCCCGTGGTCCGACTGAGCCCGCGCTCAGGGATTCAGCGGGCGAACGTCCATTCCACCCCCTCATAGGGTGGTCAAATGGACGTTCGCTCCGATCCGTGCGCTACGTCTTGCAGCTAACTCCGCGGCCCGGTCTGCCGCTCGATCTCCAGCTCGCGCACCCGCAGCCTGCCCACCTCCAGCTCGTCGATCTTGAGCTGCTTGAAGCGCCCGCGCTCGACCGTGAGCCGGCCCAGCGTGAAGGCCCCGACGGCCGCCGCGCCCAGGGCGCACACCGCGATCGCCATGGCCCCCGTTGCGGAGGCCCCGGTGGCGTCCGCCCCGGTTGCCGACGCGCCGGCGGACCACGACCCCAGCTCCAGGCCGTCGAGGTGGATCGTCTCGTAGCGTCGAAGGGCTGCCGGAAGCTTCACGTGATCTCTCCTGGTCGCTGTCGGGCCCGCATGGTCCCATGGCGAACCAGCGTCTGGCGTTTGCCAGAATGGACGGGTGCCGACCGCCGACGAGATCCGCGAGGCGCTCCGCGTGGTCATCGACCCGGAGCTCCACCAGAGCATCGTGGACCTGGGCATGGTGCGCTCGATCGAGCAGCCGGTGCCAGGCCGCGTGGACGTGGTCGTCTCGCTGACCACCGCCGGGTGTCCGATCCGCTCACACTTCCAGAAGGGTGTGACCGACGCCGTGATGGGGCTGGGCGGAGTCCAGCTCGTCAACGTCGGCTTCGACGTGCTGAGCCCGGAGGAGAAGCAGGGCCTGCAGCAGCGACTGGGCCGGCCCGGCGGGCTGCCCAGCGGCGCGCTGGCGCGGGTCAAGAACGTGGTCTGCGTGGGCTCCGGCAAGGGCGGTGTGGGCAAGTCCACCGTCACCGCCAACCTGGCCGCCGCGCTGACCGCCGAGGGCCATCCCGCCGCCGCCATGGACGCCGACGTGTGGGGCTACTCGATCCCGCGCATGCTGGGCGTGCACGGCAAGCCGCGCGTGTCGGCCGAGCGCAAGATCCTGCCGCTGGTGGCCGACGGCGGCGTCAAGGCGGTGTCGATCGAGTTCTTCCTCGAGCGCCAGGACCAGGCCATCATCTGGCGCGGGCCGATGCTGCACAAGGCCATCCGCCAGTTCCTGGAGGACGTGGACTGGGGCGAGCTGGACTACCTGCTGATCGACCTGCCGCCAGGCACCGGCGACGTGTCGATGACCATCGCGCAGCTGCTGCCCCAAGCACGCTTCCTGGTCGTGACCACCCCGCAGCCGGCCGCGCAGAAGGTGGCCAAGCGCGCCGCCGAGACGGCCGATCGGTTCGACCTCGAGATCGCCGGCGTGATCGAGAACATGTCCGGCTTCACCACCCCGAGCGGCGAGCGCTTCACGATCTTCGGCGAGGGCGGCGGCCAATCGCTGGCCGACGAGCTGGACGTGCCGCTGCTGGGCAAGGTCCCGCTGTCCGAGGAGCTGCGCACCGGCGCCGACGAGGGTCGCCCTCTCGTGCTCTCCGACCCGGACGCGCCCGCCTCGCAGGCGATCTACCACGCGGCGCGCGGGCTGATCGCCACAACGCCGCGACCTGTGCCGGTGCTCCAGGGTTCCAACGGGGACCTGGCCGAAGCGCCGGCGCCGGTCACCGGCACCCCGCTGCCGATGGCGCCCTAGCCCCTCCCTGATCTCGCCCGGCTAGGACTGGTTCTTGTAGTACTGGGCGTTCGTCTCGGTGTACTTCTGCCACTCGTCGGGCAGCTGATCCTCGGCGAAGCAGGCGTCGACCGGGCAGGCCTCGACGCAGGCGTCGCAATCGATGCACTCGTCGGGATCGATGTAGAGCATCTCGACCGCGTCGTAGTCGGGCTCGTCGGGCGTCGGGTGGATGCAGTCGACCGGACAGACCTCGACGCACGAGTTGTCCTTGGTCCCGATGCAGGGCTCTGCGATTACGTAGGCCATGTGTTCGGCGTTCCTTGGTCGAGTCGAAGCGAGGCCGCGCCTGGGTCCCCCCGCGCGGACGCAGCATCATACAAGCGTGCCCGACCCGTTCCACGACACCTTCCTGTCGCCGATAGCGGCCCGCGCCGTGG
>JAXDIC010000305.1:0-3131 GCA_034664185.1 Thermoleophilaceae bacterium | reverse complement strand
GCCAGCGGCCACAGGCGCCGTTTGGGGGCAGCGGCGGGCTCCCTCGTCCGCCTCCTGACCACGGTCCGCTCCGGCGGCACGCCCATGCGGGCCTCGGGCTTGGTCCAGTGCAGCCTCACCTGCTCCGGGGGCTTCGGCATGGTGCTCATGGCGCCTTGCACGCCCCTGGGCTGGTCGACGGCGGCACGAGGCAGGAGTCGTGCCGACTGATGTTCTTACCGTGGAACACGAACCTGTAGTCCCTGCCGATCCAGGTGGGGTGCGTGACCAGGATCTCGATTATCGAGCCCGACCGCATCTGCGCCTTGAGCAGCTTGTGCGGCGACATGGAGCCGGTCCTCTTGACGACCTTGTGGTTGCGGCCTCCCTTGCGCAGCAGGCAGGGGCTGCAGCGAAGGTCGACGGTCGTTCCCTTGGGTCGGCCGATCGAGAGGTCCTCGATGCGGAATGCCACCAGGGGACCGCCGCGCCGCGCGAGCAGTTGAGTCGCCGCCAGCATCGTGCGGTGCTGGCGAGCCACGAACAGGAACGGGCCGGGACAGCCGTCGCCGTTCGAGTCGAGGGCGCCGGCGGGCTGAAGCGGGCACTTGTCGAGTGCGTCGGGAATGGAGTCCCCATCCTGGTCGCCGCCGGGCGGAACCACCGTCCCCGGGTCGGGAGCCGGCGGGGGGCTGGTGTTCGCGGGCGGCGGGTCGATCCTCGTCCAGCGGATCGCGTCCCAAGCGAGCTCCGAGCCGACCGTCCCACTGGCGTCCGTCGCGCGCACCGATGCCTGCGGGCCGTCGAAGTCGTAGGTCCCGAGCGTGACCCAGACGTCCCTGTAGTTGCGCTGGTCGATTGGGACGTTCGTCGGGCCGCCTCGGTGCTGCACCGCGTAGGTGACGACGCTGTTCGTGTGCTCGCGCGGGATCCACGCGTCGACCCGATAGCGCGCACCCTTCAGCGTGGCGACCCAGTCGGCTGCGTTGCTGGAATGGCTGGCGTCCTGCGCGTGGGTGCTGAAGAGGTCACCGTCCCAGCCGATGCCCACGAAGGTGA
The DNA here is from genome assembly GCA_034664185.1 of Thermoleophilaceae bacterium. Taxonomy (GTDB): domain Bacteria; phylum Actinomycetota; class Thermoleophilia; order Solirubrobacterales; family Thermoleophilaceae; genus AC-37. The sequence continues at coordinate 2,093 of JAXDIC010000305.1, read as the reverse complement.
CGACGGGACCGGCGGGCCCCAGGATGGTCGGGTCGTCCACGACCTGACGAGCGCTGTTCGGATCGGGAGGCGGCGGCGGGTCGACCTTTGTCCAGCGGATCGCGTCCCACGCGAGCTCCGTGCCGGCGGTCCCGCTCGCGTCCGTCGAGCTCACCGATGCCTTCGGACCGTCGAGCCTGAAGGTCCCGAGCGCGACCCAGCCGTCCTTGAAATCGGGCTGGTTCAGTCGAACCTCCCTCGTGCCCCCGCTGTAGGCGATCGTGTACTTGAGGACCGTTCCCGCATGCTGACGCGGTACCCAGGCGTCGATTCGATACGTCCCACCGGAGACCGAGGCGTCCCACTTCGCGCCGTTGACCTGGGGCTTGCCGTCGCCCTGCGCGTAGGCCCGGAGCAGATCGTTGTCCCAACCCACCCCGGTGAAGGTGGTGACCTTGGCCGTCGGTCCGGCGATCGCCGGATCGTCCACGATCACCTGCTCGGCCGCCGCCGGCGCGGCGCCAACGAGCAGCAGGAGACACGCGATCGTGGCGGCTCGTGCCAAGCGCCGCCAAATCGGCAAACCCGCAATGCGGCGTTCGGTCATCCTTGCCCGTTACCCCCCGAATTGATCGACTAGCTCTCGGTTTCCCGGCTTGTAACAGTACCGACCCCGGCCCACCGCCGAGCCACGTCGGCCGCTCAGACGAGGCTGACGCTGTCTCCCGTGCGGATGGTGCCGCCCGTCTGCGCGACGGCGTAGACGCCGGCACACGGATAGAGCGAACCGGCCACGTCGATCCTGTTGTGCCGGGCGAGGGCCTTGAGTATCTGGGGGTCCCTCGGGAGGTCCTCCTGTGCAAGGCTCGGCATGACGCAGCGGGGGTCGGGGATGGCCACGCCCAGCTGCACGTCGTCGCCGATCGCGACCGTGCGGCCCGGCCAGTCGTTCTCGACGAAGCCAGGGGCGGGGGTATCGACGATCACGTTCATGCGGAAGCGCCGGGCGTCGAAGCGGCTCCCCGGTGCCAGCTGGCCCAGCTGGTCCAGGCTCGACGTCGTGAGGACGCTGAGCGGGAACAGGTCGAAGAACGAGCCCTCGGGGACGACGGAGGGGAGCCCGCGCTGGTTGAAGAACGCCGCTCCCAGCTGCACGTCGACGACCTCGTCGCGGTGGCCGTCGGGATCGTAGTCCTCCTCGTCAGGGTGGTACTGATCGATCGTGTAGCCGTTCTGCGCGGCGCGCGCCAGCTCCACGTCGCGGCCGAAGAAGCGCGAAAGGACGGCGTCGACGTCCGGCGCGTCGCTCAGCACGACGCTGCCGTCGCCCAGCTCGATCCGCACCTGTGGAAGCTCGTCGCCCTGGTGCGGCGGTGCGACGAAGGCCGCGCGGCAGGCGAGCAGGTTGGGCCACAGCTTCGGGTGCTTCGCGCTGGCGACCTTGCCCGTCTCCGTGTCCCGGATCGCGTACGCGCGGTCCCCGACGATCCCGCCCTCGTCAAGGTCGGAGGCGTCGAGCTCCTCGCCAAGCATCGACTTGACGGGGAAGCGCCATACCGCCCGGACCGTGCCGACAGGCTCGCCCGCGTTCATCCTTCGGCCCTCCTATGTCTCGTGAGCTTTGCAGCCTAGTAACCGGGCCGCATACGTGAGATGCTGCACCCGGCAACCGGCATGGACTCGGCTGGATCGCAACCGAATCGGGCACCACGGCAGGCCGCGGATCGACGCGAGCCTCGCCTCCGCGGGTCGCCCCTCACGTCGAGCATCGCGGTCGTGGTGCTCCTCGCTGTCACCGGCAGCCTGGCTTCCTGCGGCGGGTCGTCGCACAAGGCAGGCGTCCAGGGGCACAGCGAGGTTGCGGCGCAACCCGTGTCCACCGCCGGCGCCAATCCGTTCACGCCCGCCGTCGGGAAGGACACGACCGGCATCAAGCCTCCCCGCGCCGCAGTGAGCTCCAGCGGAGCCCCAGCGACCTACAGTGGCGGGCTGCCGGGGCTCTACGGGGGCACGCGGAACTACACCACGTGCGATGCCCACAAGCTGATCACCTTCCTCGAGGGAAACCCGGCCAAGGCCGGTGCGTGGGCGTCGACGCTCGGGATCCAGACCTC
>JAXDIC010000300.1:0-9928 GCA_034664185.1 Thermoleophilaceae bacterium | reverse complement strand
TCCGCGGCGGCGAGACCTACAAGTTCCACCTGATCCCGTCCGGGATCCTCTACCCGGGCAAGCTGTGCCTGATCGGCAACGGCGTCGTCGTCGACCCCAAGGTGATCACTGAGGAGATCGCGGGCCTGCACCAGCGCGGCATCGATACCAGCGGGCTCAAGATCTCCGCCAACGCGCACCTGATCATGCCCTACCACCGCCTGCTCGACGACGAGGGCGAGATGAAGCTGGGCAAGCTCCAGATCGGCACCACGCGGCGCGGCATCGGCCCGTGCTACGCGGACAAGGCGGCGCGTCTCGGCATCCGTATGCAGGACCTGCTCGACGAGAAGATCCTCAGGCAGAAGATCGCCGCCGCCATGGAGCCCAAGAGGCTCACCCTGCGCCCCTACGAGAAGGACCCGGCCCTCGACCTCCACACGATGACCGAGGAGTACCGCACGCTGGGCCACCGGCTCGAGGAGTACATCGCGGACACGGCCAAGATCGTCTGGGACGCGCTCGACCGCGACCGGCTGGTCATCTACGAGGGCGCGCAGGGCACGATGCTCGACATCGACCACGGCACCTATCCGTTCGTCACGTCGTCCAATCCCGTCGCCGGTGCGGCGTGCGTGGGTGCCGGTGTCGGGCCCAAGGACATCAACGACGCCTGGGGCATCGCCAAGGCCTACACCACGCGCGTGGGCGCCGGCCCGTTCCCCTCCGAGCTCGACAACGAGCTGGGGGATCGGATCCGCGAGGCCGGCGGCGAGTACGGCACCACCACCGGTCGGCCGCGCCGCTGCGGCTGGCTCGACCTCGTCGCCCTCCGCTACGCGATCAGGCTGAACGGGCTAACGGGCCTGGCCATCACCAAGCTCGACGCCCTCACCGGCATCGACCCGCTGGGAGTGGCCGTGCGCTATCGCGGGCCCGACGGTGCCACGTTCGACTCCTTCCCCTACCACCAGTCCGTCGTGCACAAGGCCAAGGCCGAGGCCGAGGAGCTGCCTGGGTGGACCGAGTCGATCACCGAGGCGCGCAGCCTCGACGACCTTCCCCGAGAGGCGCGCGACTACCTCGACTTCGTCGGCGACCGGCTGGGCGTGCCAATCGTGCTGGTCGGCGTCGGCCCGGGTCGCGAGCAGGTGATCAGGACTGGTGCGGCCCCGCACCTGCTCGGGCAGGAGCGTCCAGAACCAGCCGTTCGCCGCGCCGGATGAAGCGCACGCCCAGCGTCAGCGCGCCGATCAGCCCGGCCACAGCCAGCGAGATCTGCACGCCCAGCATCCCCTCCGGGCTCCAGTAGACGTCCTCGAGCTCCAGCAGCAGGGCGGACTCGTCGAGGGTCAGGCCCATCCCGATCCCGAAGGGGATCGCCAGCTTGGGCTCGATGTCCTCGTTGCGGGTGAGGATCGCCACCGCGCCCGACGAGAACGCCAGCACGATGCCCGGCACGAAGTGGTGGATGTGCCGCCGGCCGAGCACGACGTCCCTGAAGGGGCCCATGGTGTCGCGGTGGCGCAGCCGCCAGGTGACCGACCGCACCGACACGAACGTGATCACGAAGGACGCCAGGAGGTTGAACGTGGCGTTCTCGCGCGTGGACACGTCCTGGTAGCCGGCCACGGCCACCTCGACGGTCTCCGACACCGCCTCCTGGGCGGCCGGCAGCAGCTCGTCGGTCTCGCCCGGCAGCGGAGCCGACCCGCGCCGCCAGATGCGCCCCACCTCCCCGGCCGCGACGGCCACGGTGGTGCCCGCGGCCACGACCGCCAGAGCCACGGTCTTGCGGTCGGGCGCCCAGACCCAGCCCTCGGAGCGCAGCGCGGCGCCGGCCACGCGGCGGCGAACGCGCGCGCTGGTGCGCCGGGCGGAGCGCAGGTCGCGCGCGGCGCCCCGCACGGTCCGCCGAAGGGTCAGCTGCATGGGCCGGAGCCCGCCCGGATACTCGAAGGACGGAGCGAAATTGCCGAGCGGACCGCCATCACGCCGGAGTGTATGAGTCGCCCCTGTCGCCATCGCGATCTCACGGCGGGCCCGCGTCGCAAGCGCCTTGACTGGCGCATCGGCGATGCCGATGACGGTTACGATGGCGAACGCGAGAAGGGGGACGTCGTGAGAATCGGGGACCTGAGCCGCACCGCCACGCGCGTGGCGAGGGGAGCCGGCTCCGTCACGTCCGCCGTCGCCCGGCACGCGCTGTGGTACCTCCGCTACCAGGTGGACGGCACCTCGAGGGCGCGTCGTGAGCGCCGGCAGACCGAGCGCTCGTCCGAGCGCTGAACCCGGGTCCGCGGCTCAGCTGCTGCCGGGTGAGGCCACGCCGAAGCCGTCCTCGACCTGACCTGGCTCGGCGGTGAGCACTTCGAGCTCGACGGCGGAGCCGCGCAGGCGGTCCTCGATCGAGTTCTCCGCCGAGTAGAAGGTCACCGTGCGGTCGCCGCCCAGCGCGCGGGCCTCGGACAGCGCGTGGCGCACCGCGCGAAGCAGGGTGTCGGCGGAGGCACCGTGCTTGGGGTAGCAGCCGACGCCGAAGCTCGCCGTCTCGGGAGAGGCGCCGGCCGCCGGGTCCTCGCGGATCAGCGTCCCGATGCGCTCGGCCATGATCGCCGCGCCGCGCTCGTCGGTGTAGGGGCACACGATCGCGAACAGCTCGTCGTCGACGCGGGCCGCCTCGTCGTTCAGGCGTATCGTCCCGCCCAGTGTCTTGCCGACCCTGGCCAGCACCTCGTCGGCGCGCCGACCGAGCCGGTCCCGGACGCTGCCCGATCCGTCGAGCTGGCCGATGACCACTCCCAGCCGGTTGCCGCTGCGGCGGGCACGCTCGATCTCCTTCTCGAGCAGCTCGTCGAAGCCGCGCTCGTCGAGCAGGCCGGTCAGCATGTCCTTGCGCATGACGTCGTCGAGGGAGCCCAGCAGCGCGTCGATCCGCTCGCGCATGACGCGCACGAGCAGGCCCGCGACCACCAGGGCGATGGTGAAGACGATCCAGCGCACGATCTGGGCCTTGAGCGGCTCGTCGCTCACCGCCAGGACGATGGCGTAGGCGAAGCCGATGAACCCGATCTGCAGGGCGGCCTGGATCCGGTTCAGGAAGTAGAAGGCGTAGAAGGCGACCCAGAGGTAGAAGAGCAGGAACGGGCTGGTGGGGTCGTGCCCGGCGTAGATCGCCCACTCGATCAGCATCGAGCCGCACAGCAGGCAGACGGAGAGCGACCACTGCGGGATCCGCTCGTAGCCCACGAACAGGATCGCCGCGACCATCGCGGAGCAGCCTCCGGTCAGGGCGATGCGCAGCATGTCCAGGTGGGCGCTGACCGGAGAGACCAGCGCTGCACCGGCCACCAGGGCACCCACGAGGAAGACGTACATCAGCGAGCGCGCGGCCATGGCGGCCTCGGCGCGCTCCCGAACCTGGGGCGCGCTGGGGGGCTTCAGCCCCAAACGCTCACGAATAGAGGGTTCCATCGGTACCGCGGGTGTTATCGGCACCAGCAGGCAAAACTTGCAGACCCGTCGACCCCCCCGAATGGGGGAAATGGGCGACAGGGGCGCCTGGCCCGCCAGCGTCCCGCCTCAGAGGCGTGCCCCGGCCGCGCCGCGCGCGGTCAGGGCCGGGTCGATGGGCCGTGAAGGAATCGAACCTTCAACCTTGGGCTTAAGAGGCCCCTGCTCTGCCAATTGAGCTAACGGCCCGGGCGTTTCCAGCGGTCCGGCGAGCCGGACCGGCCTCCAATTCTAGAGGCGCAAAGACGTATTCGGCTCTAGGCGCTCTCGGCCTGAGCGCCCTCGCCGGCGGCCACGCTGCGGAGGGCTTCCTCGCGCGAGGCGTGGATCGGGAAGACGCGGTCCAGCCCCGTGATCTCGAAGATCTTGGAGATGTTCTGGTCGGTGCAGACGAGGGCCAGATGGCCGCCGCCCGGTCGCAGGCGCTTGACGCCCCCGACGAGCACACCGAGGGTGGTCGAGTCGATGAAGGTGGCCTTCGAGAGGTCCACCACCAGCTGCTTCTTGCCGTCCTCGATCACCTGCACCAGGCGCTCCTTGAATTCGGGCGCGGTGTAGAGGTCTACCTCGCCACCGAGCTCGATGACGTGAGTCTCGGCGTCGATCGATTCGTCGTCGATGTGGAAGTTCACCTGGCTCCTCGGTCGCTGTTCGCGGGGATTGTTACTGGTTTCTAGCAGGGTTGCGAGTCTGGGCCGCGCATTCGGGCCGCTCGCTGGATCCTACCCGCAGTACTTCGGGGCGCCCGTGGGGGTCCTCGCCTCTTGGATGTAGGTCTTGATCGCCTTGACCTGATCCTTGGGTGCGAGCGCGATTGCCTTCTGCCCAGCCAGCTGTGCCTTGCGGATCTGGCTGGCAAGCGTGGCGCATGCCGTGAGCCGCACATATGACACGGTGTCGTTCTTCGTGGTCGCGATCAGCTCGGACGCCGCCGCGACATTGGCGGGCTGGTTGAGGCCCCGCTTGCCGAACCCGTTGAGCATCACCGAAGCAAGCGAGGCGTCGACCTTCTTGGGGTTGCTGGCCACGTACCGCTGCCACGCGGAGGCGGCCAGCCGCAGCTCCTTCTTGCCGTTCGGGCCGAACTGCCCGGTCGTCTGGCTGCTGTCCAGCGAGGCGAGCTGGTAGTGCGAGCGGACGAGGGTTGCGAGGGCGGCCTGGTCGCGCGGGTTGATCCGCAGCGCGCGCTGGGCGGCCTTGATCCGGTTGTCGACCACCTTGTTGGCCGTCGACTTGCCCGAGCCGCCGCCGAAGAGGTCGAAGACGCCGCCCGAGACCCCGCTGCCCACCCCGGCGCCCACGAGGCCGACGACCATCAGGAACGCGAGCGCGACGTACGTCGCCTGCACGGTGCGACGGCGCTTGCCCTTTAGATCGAACAGCATGCTTTTCCGGGTTCCCCCGTTAGGAGCCTTCCGCTGAGGCGAGTCGGTCCTGCACGTCGGCGGATGAGCGGCCGAACAGGACCGCGAGAAGGATACTCAGCTCATACAGCACCACCAGCGGCACCATCTCGAGGAGCATGGAGACCGGGTCGACCCCGGGCAGGGCCGCCGCGACCACCGCGCACACCAGGATCGCGTAGCGGCGGTTCTTGCGAAGCTTTGCCGGCGACAGGATCCCGACCCTCACGAACCCGAGGATCGCCACGGGTAGCTGGAAGACCGCTCCGCACGCCAGAAGCGTGAGGGTGACGAAGCTGTAGTACTCCCTCGCGCGGATCTGCGTATTGAACTGGTGCGAGTTGAAGTGGAGCAGGAACTGGAGGGCCGCGGGGATGACGAGGAAGTACGCGAATGCCACGCCCGCGATGAAGAGGAACGGGACCATCAGGAGCAGCGGCAGGGCCACCCGGCGCTCCGACGGGCTGAACGCGGGCAGGACGAAGGCGTACAGCTCGTAGAGGATGACCGGCATCGCGATCAGGATCGCCGCGTAGGCGGCGACGGTCAGCGTGGTGGTGAACGGCTCCGCCACACCCAGCGTGACCGGCTTGCGGTGATGGCCCAGCGGGTGGTTGACGATCTTCAGCAGCTGGTGGTTCTGCCAGAAGCAGAGCCCGAGCGCGACGCCGAAGGCGACGAGGGAGATGACGATCCTGCCGCGCAGCTCGTCGAGATGGTCGACGAGGCTCAGCCGGTCTTCGTGACCGATCGGTCGGACTCGCTTGGGCACCGCGAGGAGGCCCCGCTAGGAGACGTCGGCCGGCTTGGCCGCGCCGGGGGTGCGGGCCGGATCCTCTTCGGCGGGCACGGCGGCGGGGGTCGACACGGTGTGGGTCGTCTCGACCACCCGTGGCTCCTCGATTTGAGGCTGGTCGTCGTCCTTGCCCGTGACCGAGTCCTTGAACTCGCGCATCCCGCGTCCCAGGGAGCGGCCGAGGTCGGGCAGACGCTTGGGCCCGAAGATCAGGAGCACGATGACCAGCAGGATGATGATCTCTAGGGGTCCTACGCTAGGCATGCAGTTCCTTCCGGTCCGGGACCGCTCCTGATGGTAGCGGCGAGACGGGCCCTGTCAGCGCATCTCGAGGACTCTACGCCCGCGCCCGGTCAGCGGATCAGCTGGGCGAGCGGTCGCCCTCGAAGTTGAGGTAGAAGCGGCTGGGCGTGGGCTCTGTCTGCCCCTGGTACTTGTTGTCGGTCTCGCGCGATCCGTATGGACGCTCCACGGGGCCGTCCATCCGCATGAAGGAGATCTGGCCGATCGGCATGCCGTAGTAGATCGTGATCGGCAGGTTGGCGACGTTCGACAGCTCGAGCGTGAGGTTGCCGGAGAAGCCGCTGTCGACGAAGCCCGCGGTGGAGTGGATCAAGAGGCCCAGGCGCCCCAGCGAGCTCTTGCCCTCCAGGCGCGCCACCAGGTCGTCCGGCAGGCTTACGCGCTCCAGCGTCTGGCCCAGGACGAACTCGCCGGGGTGGAGGATGAACGGCCGGTCGCCCTCGACCTCCACGGCCTCGGTCAGGTCCTCCATCGGCTGGCGCACGTCGATGTACGGGTAGCGGGCGTTGTGGAAGACGCGAAAGCGCCTGTCGACCCGCACGTCGATGCTCGACGGCTGGACCAGCCCGGGGTCGAACGGGTCGATGACGACCCGTCCAGCGTCGATCTCGGCCCGGATAGTCCGGTCGCTCAGAACCACGCGGGGGAGGGTAGCCGGAGCGGGGGCGGCGGGCAGGCGGGTGCATGGACCGCTGTTCGCTCAAGTCGGGGGGAGAGATGTCGATATTGGGCCCTAAGGAGAGATGAGATGCCAGCGCCCAGCCCTGAAGACCACCAGCTCAAGCGCATAGTTCTCCCGAGCGGCAAGACGATCGAGGTCGTCTACTTCGATCACGGCCCGCTCTCCTCCGACGGCGCGCAGCCCGCTCAGGCTCCCGCCGAGCGCCCGGCGGACTCCGAGCGTGAGCTCCACTGCTGCATCAACTGCCCCTCGCAGCTCGTCTACCCGGTGCAATGGGACGAGGCCGGCGAGAAGAGCTGGCACGTCACCCTGCGCTGCCCTGATTGCGAGTGGGTCGAGGCAGGCGTGTTCAGCCAGGACCAGTGCGATCGCTTCGACGACGAGCTGGAGTCCGGCACCGACGCCCTGACGCGCGACTACAAGCGCCTGATCACGGCGAACATGTCCGAGGAGATCGACCGCTTCAGCGCGGCGCTCCAGGCGGACGCCATCCTGCCGGTCGACTTCTAGGCCGTCGTCCCGGCGGCCGCCCGGCCGCCGTCGGCGTCAGGCGTAGCGCTCCACCACGCCGTCGGCCACCAGGTCAAGCAGCCTGCGCTGCTCGGGCTCCAGGTCCAGCCCGTCCAGCGAAGCCTTGGCCTCCGCCACGTAGCCAAGCGCCCACTCGCGCGCCGCGGCCAGGGCCCCGGTGGCCGCGATCCGGTCGCACACCTCGGCCGCCGTCTCCGCGTCGGTCACGGCCGTCCGCAGGTCGAGTGCACGCAGGTCCGCGTCGGTGCGGCGAGCCAGGATCAGCGGAAGCGTGACGGTCCCGTCCAGCAGGTCGGTGCCGCGCGGCTTGCCGGTGCGCTCGCTGGGGCCCGCGACGTCCAGCACGTCGTCGAGGACCTGGAACGCGACGCCGATCCGGTCGCCGTAGGCCCCCAGTCCGTCCGCGGCGCCGGCTCCAGGGTCCCCCAGCAGCGCGCCCAGCCGGCCGCAGGCCTCGAACAGGCGCGCGGTCTTCAGCCGGCAGCGCTCGAGGTAGCGCTCGGGCGTCACGTCACCGGACCACGCGTCCTGGCGCTGCATCAACTCGCCGCGGGCCAGTCCCGACGACGCGTCGGACAGGGCGCGCACCGCGTCCGCGCGTCCGGTGGCGGCCAGCACCGCGAAGGCCCGCGAGAAGAGCAGATCGCCGGTGGCGGTCGCCGGCTGCCGGCCGCCGCTGGCGAAGACGGTGGGGCTGCCGCGGCGCATGTCGGCGCGGTCCAGCACGTCGTCGTGCACCAGGCTGGCCATGTGGAGCAGCTCGACGGCCACGGTCGCCTCGACCAGCTCCGGCGAGGACGCCTGGCCGGCCGCGATGAACACCAGGGTGGGCCGCAGCCGCTTGCCCCCGGCGGCGAGCGTGGCGCTCGCGTGCGCGGCCAGGCTCTCGCCGTGGCCGGCCGCCACCTCTCGCAGCCGTTCGTTGGCCCGCTCCAGCAGGGAGGCCAGTCGCGGGCCGCCGGCGGCCACGACGTCCGCCGCCCGGGTGAGGCCCGTGGGCGCGGCCGCGCGCCCGCCCCCGCTCACGCCGGCTACTCCTCCACCTCGCCGGAGTGGATGGTCACGATGCCGCCCGCGGTCACGATCCAGCGGACGTCCACGAGCCCGACCGCGGTCATCGCGGCGGCCACTCCGCGCGGGTCGGGGTACCTCCGCACCGAGTTGGGAAGGTACGAGTAGGCCTCGGGATCTCCCGCCACGCGCCCGAGGAGAGGGACCAGCCGGTCGAACCACAGCTTGAAGAACCACGACAGGGGCGGCCGCTCCGGGGTGGTGAACTCGAGCACCACCACCCGGCCGCCGGAGCGCACCACGCGCACCATCTCCGACAGCCCGCGCGGCAGATCCGCGAAGTTGCGGGCGCCGAAGCCGACGGTGGCGGCGTCGAACTCCCCGTCCGCGTAGGGCAGGTCGAGCGCGTTGCCATGCTCGAACTCCACGTCCGCGGTCTTGTCCCTGGCCAGCTCGAGCATGCGCTCCGAGAAGTCCGTGCCCACCACGCGGCCGTCGGCGCCCACGCGGCGCCTGAGCTCGATCGCGAGATCACCGGTGCCGGTCGCCACGTCGAGCGCGGAGCCGCCAGGGCCGAGCCTGGCAAGGTCAGCGGCGCGCTCGCGCCAGCGATGGTGCAGCCCGGCCGTCATGACGGAGTTCATGAGGTCGTACACGCGCGCGATGCGGTCGAACATCGCGCGCACCTGGTCCTCGGGCAGGGTGCCGCGCTGCGGTTCGGCCATCGGAACCCCGCTCATCGCGTCGCCTAGCTGGCTACTTGAGCGAGCTGAGGAAGTTCACGAGGTCGTTGAACTCCTTCGGATTCTGCTGGCGCAGTCGCGAGTAGGTGGGCATCGGCGGCGTGGGATTGAGCAGGGTCCGCGCGATGGCCTGACGCGCCAGCCGCCCGCCGACCTGGGTCAGCGGGGGACCCGGCCCGGCGTTGCCGTTCTCGCCGATCTTGTGGCAGCCGAGGCAGCCCGAGGAGGCCGCGACCGCGCGGCCCGGCTCGTACTGCTTGGCCACCTTCATCTCGATCTCGGTCGGCGAGCCCGCCAGCGCGCCCTCCACCGTCAGGTAGGCCATGCCCGCGATCACGGTGATGCCGGCCAGGGTGGCGATCGGCCGCTTGAGCGGGTTGCGCTCGGGATTGCGGTCGATGAACGGCAGCAGGATGAGCAGGGCCATCCAGATGGTCGGGATGCCGACGGTGGCCACGAAGACCAGCGCCGGCGGCTTGACCACGCGCAGCAGCTCGAACGGGAAGAAGAAGTACCACTCGGGGCGCGGCGTGTAGGTGGTCGAGGTGGGGTCGGCCTTGGGGCCCAGCTCGGCCCCGAGCACGAGCGACATCGCGATGATGATGAGGAGGACGATGCAGGCCATCGCCGAGTCCTTGAAGACCGCGTAGGGGAAGAACGGCTTCCCCTTGCTCTTCATGATCGAGTACTCGCGGAGGTAGCGCTCCTTCTCGCGGTTGTTCATGCGCGGCCCATCAGATCTCTTCCTGAGCCAGGTCGCGTGCCTTCTCGGCCTTCAGCCACGGGGGCGCCGTCGTGCCGAGCTTTGCGACCAGGAAGAGGTGCGCGCCTATGAGGGCGGCGATCAGGCCTGGGATCAGCAGCATGTGGATCGCGTAGAAGCGGCTCAGCGTGGTGGCCCCGAATTCGGCGCCGCCGCGCAAGAAGTCGGCCAGGTATGGGCCCATGATCGGGCCCGTTCCGGTGA
>JAXDIC010000186.1:0-21567 GCA_034664185.1 Thermoleophilaceae bacterium | reverse complement strand
AGGGCCGGGGATGCGCGTCCGGTGCGGATCGACGAGAACTCGTGACGGGTGGCGTCGACGGACTTCGCCATGCGCTCGCCGGCGTCGTCGATGAAGTCCTTGATGATGCCTTCGCTCATGTCGAGACGACCGTCCCCACCCGCTCGCCGCACACTATCCGGTCGATGTTCGCCTCGTCGTCCATGTTGAACACGTGGATCGGGAGCTCGTTGTCCATGCACAGCGACAGGGCCGTCGAGTCCATGACCTTGAGGTCCTGCTCGATGGCCTGGCGATGGGTGATCTCTGGGATGAAGCGCGCGTCGGCGGCCTCGCGCGGGTCGGCGTCATCGACCCCCTCCACGCCGTTCTTTGCCATCAGCAGCACCTCGGCGTGCATCTCCAGGGCGCGCAGCGCCGCGGCGGTGTCCGTCGTGAAGAACGGGTTGCCGGTGCCGGCCGCGAAGATCACCACGCGCCCGTGCTCGAGGTGCCGCATGGCGCGGCGGCGGATGTACGGCTCGGCCACCTCGGAGATCTCGATGGCCGACTGCACGCGTGTGACGGCGCCGGTCTTCTCCAGCGCGTCCTGCAGCGCGAGCGCGTTGAGGACCGTCGCCAGCATGCCCATGTAGTCGCCCGTCGCGCGGTCCATCCCCTCGGCCGCGCCCTTGAGCCCGCGGTAGATGTTGCCGCCGCCCACCACAACGGCCACCTCCACGCCACGGTCGGCCACGCGCTTGATCTGGGCCGCGATGGCCGCGATGCGGTCGCGATCGGCTCCGTACTCCAGCGGGCCCATGAGGGCCTCGCCCGAGAGCTTCAGCAGGATCCGTCGGAAGGCCGGAGCGCGCCCGTCGCCGTCGGCCGAGGGCATTGCTACTCCCCGCCCACCTCGAACCGCGCGAAGCGGCGGATCACGACGTTCTCACCCGTCTTGGCCGCCAGCGCCGTGCGCATCTCCTCGATCGTCTGGCCGCCGTGCTTGTCCTCGTTGATGTGCGGCTGGCGCAGCAGCACGACCTCGTCGAGCCACTTGCGAAGCCGGCCCTCGGCGATCTTGGGACGGACCTCCTCGGGCTTGTCCTGCGCCTGCTCCTCGTAGATCCGCAGCTCGGCCTGCCTGTCCTCCTCGGGGACGTCGTCCTCGCCGAGGTACAACGGGCGCGCGGCGGCCACGTGCAGCGCGACGTCGCGCGCGAACGCCTGGAAGTCGTCGGTGTTGGCCACGAAGTCGGTCTCGCAGTCCACCTCGACCAGCACGCCGATCTTCCCGTTCGCGTGGATGTAGCTCTGGACGGTGCCCTCGCTGGCGTGCCGCTCGCCACGCTTGGCGGCCTGGGCCTGGCCCTTCACGCGCAGGATCTCGATCGCCTTGTCCATGTCGCCCTCCGCCTCCTGGAGGGCCGACTTGCAGTCCATCATCCCCGCGCCCGTGCGGTCGCGGAGGGTCTTGACGTCTCCCGCCGTGACGGTGGCCATCAGCTGGCTCCCTGGTCCGCCGGGGCGGGCTCGGGGGCCGCCGGGCCGTCATCGCTCGCCGCCTCGGCCTCGGCCGGGGCGGGCGCGGGTGGCTCCTGGGCCTCGGCCGGAGGTGTCGGGGCGGGTTCGGGTGTTGGGGCCGGCTCGGGCGCCGGGGTGGGCTCTGGCGCCGGGGTGGGCTCTGACGCCGGAGGCTCCGGTGCGGCTGGTGCGGGCGCCTCGGCCGCGGGCGCTGCGGGCGCCTCGGCGGCCTGCCTGGCCGCCTCGGCCTCGGCCTGCTCCTTGGCGGCCTGCTCCGCGGCGGCGCGGCGCGCGGCCTCCTCGGCCTCGCGGCGGGCCTTCTCCTCGGCCTCCTTGCGCGCCTGCTCCTCGGCCTCGCGGCGCGCGGCCTCCTCCTCGGCGCGGAAGCGGGCGTGCTGCTCGCCGACCACGGTGCCGATCGCCTCGACGATCGCCTTGCAGGACCGGATCGCGTCGTCGTTGCCGGGGATCACGTAGTCCACGGCTCCGGGATCGCAGTTGGTGTCCACCAGGGCGATGATCGGGATCTTCAGCCGGGCGGCCTCGCGCACGGCGATGTCCTCCGTCTTCAGGTCGACGATGAAGATCGCGTCGGGCGGGCGCTGCATGTCCCGCACGCCGCCCAGGTTCATCGTCAGCTTGTCGCGCTCGCTGATGGCCGCGATCCGCTCGCGGGTGGGCAGGAGGTCCAGCGTGCCGTTCTCGGTCCAGTCGGTCAGGTCGTGGAGACGCTTGATGCGCTTCGAGATGGTCTGGAAGTTGGTCAGGAGCCCGCCCAGCCAGCGCAGGTGCACGTAGGGCATCCCGGCGGCCTCGGCCGTCTCCTGGATCGAGTCGCGCGCCTGCTTCTTGGTGCCGACGAAGAGCACCGTGCCGCCGCGCGCCGCGACCCCGGCCGCGAACTCCTGCGCTGTGGCGAGCAGACGCTCGGTCTGCTGGAGGTCGATGATGTGTATGCCGTCCCGCTCGCCGAAGATGTAACGCCTCATCCGCGGGTTCCAGCGCCTGGTCTGGTGACCGAAGTGGACGCCGGCCAAGAGCAGGTCCTTTATGCCGACCGCTGCCAACTGGTTCTCCCTTGTGACTTGCTTGAGTGACCCGCTGGGCGGTGCGCGGACCCGGCTGTGTGCCGGGCAGGGTCGCGCCCTACCTCACGGGGTAGTGGTCCGGACACGGGAGGATAGCCACGCGCGATCGGCCGCCGAGTCCCGGAATGACGAGGGGCGGCCCGTAAGCCGCCCCCTGCCATTCTATTTTCAGCCTCCGTCTGGCCCTTCGGAGACTGGCTCCCGTGCAGCTGCTCCGAGCGTGCGAAGCAGGTCCACGGGCAGTTTGGACTCGCACGCGACTGGTTCCCTGGCCTCTGGATGGGTAAACCTCAAATTTGCGCTGTGCAGAAATTGGCGCGCAAGCCCAAGCCGCCGGCCCGCCGGACCGCCCCCGTACTGCGCGTCCCCGACCACCGGATGGCCTATCGCAGCCATGTGGACGCGGATCTGGTGGGTGCGCCCCGTCTCCAGCCGCACGCGCAGCAGCGTGGTGCGCGGCAGGGCCTGCTCGAGCTCGAAGTGCGTGCGGGCGGCACGCGGGCGGTCGGTGCTCGTGGAGTGGGACGTGCGCTCTCGGCGGTCGCGTCCGATCGGCGCGTCGATGGTGCCGCTGCGCGCGTCCGGGCGGCCATCGACCAGGGCCAGGTACTCGCGCTCGATCTCCCGCGCCCGGAGCATCTCCTGAAGCGCCCGGTGCACGCGGTCGTTCTTCGCGACGATCATCAGCCCCGAGGTGTCGCGGTCCAGGCGGTGAACGATGCCCGGCCGCCACGGATCCGGCCCGCCCGCGGCGCGCCCCGCCAGCGCCTCGACCAGGGTGCCGGAGCGGTGACCGGCGGCGGGGTGCACCACCACCCCGGCCGGCTTGTCGACCACCAGCAGCGAATCGTCCTCGTAGACCACCTCGTGCGGAGCCGAGGTGTCGACTGCCGCGAGCGGCGTCACGTCCTGCAGCTCGGCAACGACCTGCTCGCCCAGGGCCAGCAGGTGCCGCTTGGCGCGCGGCCGGCCGTCGACGGTCACGCGGCCGGCCTCGATCAGGCGCTGGGCGGCCGCGCGCGAGCCCACGTCCGGGTGCGCGGCCAGCGCAACGTCCAGGCGCACGCCCGCGTCGCCGTCGGCTGCGACCAGCTCCACGCGCCGGGTCATGGCCCGCGTTTGGCCCGTGGCCCCTCGATCACGTAGAGCAGCCCGAGGATGCCCACCACGATCGCGGCATCGGCCAGGTTGAAGGCCGGCCAGAGGATCGGGTCGATGAAGTCCACCACCGCACCGTCGCGCGCTCGGTCGGCCAGGTTTCCCAGCGCCCCGCCGGCCACGGCCCCGAACGGCAGCCAGAGCATCGGCATCGAGGTGTGGAACGCGAAGTACACGCCGATCGCCACCACGGCCCCCACGGTCAGGGCCGTGACCAGCGCGCCGGTCCCGCCCAGCGCGCCGAACGCGACGCCCTTGTTGCGCACGTACGTCAGGTCGATCCCCAGGAACACGTTGGTGTGCGAGTCGCGCTCGACCGACGAGACCACGATCTGCTTCGTGGCCTGGTCGAGCAGGACGACAATGCCGGCCACCGCGCCGGCCAGCCGCCATGACCGCGTGGCCTGGCCCATGGCCCGCGCCGTCAGCCGTGGATCGCCGACGCGACCAGGTTGCCGACGATCAGCAGGACGAACGTGCCGATCATCGGGCTCAGGTCGATCGCGGCCGGCCCGATCCGGGCCATCGGCATGAAGCGCCGGAAGAGGTTCAGGTAGGGGTCCACCACGTCGCGCACGAACGTGAGCACGATGTCCAGCACCCGGTTGTACGGGATGCGCGGCATGTAGCTCATCAGGATGCGGATGAAGATCAGCACCACGTAGACCAGCACGAAGGTCTGTACGTACGAGGCGATGTCCGCGCGGGTCACGGCGAGCAGCAGGCCGCTCATCGCGATCCCCCGTTCACGACCGCGTCCACGGCTGCGTCGAAGGCGGCCCTCACGCCGCCGTGCTCGAGCTCGGCCAGCCCGCGCGCCGTCATGCCGCCCGGTGAGGTCACGCGCCGGCGCAGGTCGCGTGTGTCGTTGCCGGCCGCGCGCAGCACGGCGGCCGTTCCGGCCATCGCCTCCACCGCCATCGTGGCCGCGGTGTCGGGAGCCAGGCCCTGGCGGACGCCGGCGTCGACCAGCGCCTCCACCACCAGTGCGTAGAAGGCGGGGCCGCACCCCATGACGGCCGTGGAGGCGTCGATCAGCGACTCGGGCATCTCGATCAGGGTGCCGAGGCGGCCGAACAGCTCGCGGACCTCCGCCTCGGGGCCGTCGGACGCGTGCGCGCCCGGCGAGTAACAGACGACCCCCTGGCGCACCTCCACCGGGATGCTGGGCATGAAGCGGTAGACC
Source organism: Thermoleophilaceae bacterium (assembly GCA_034664185.1). Lineage (GTDB taxonomy): Bacteria > Actinomycetota > Thermoleophilia > Solirubrobacterales > Thermoleophilaceae > AC-37. The sequence continues at coordinate 16,653 of JAXDIC010000186.1, read as the reverse complement.
GGCTTGCCCGGGTAGGCGTCCTCGACGGCGGTCGTGGGCACGCCGCCCAGGATCGAGATGACCGCTCGCGCCTGGTCGCGGATCTCGCCCGCCACGGCCTCGAGCTGGGCGGGCTTGTGGCACAGCACGACGGCGTCGGCACCGGCCGCGGCCGCCGCGTTCGAGTCGACCGCCTCCCCGCCGATCTCCGCCGCCAGCGCCTCGGCGCGCCCGCGGTCCACGTCCGAGACCAGCGCCGGCACGCCCAGGCCGCGCGCCAGCGCGCTCGCCATGTTGCCCGCTCCGATGAGCCCTATTCGCATAGCGCGGCAAGCATATGTCGGGCCAACGCGCCGGCCGAGGCGGCGACCGCTAGGACTGGTTGAAGAAGCCCTTCTCGATCAGCCGCGCGCGCTCCTCGGCTGAGACCTCGACGTTGCGCGGGGTGAGCAGGAAGACCTTGTCGGCGATGCGCTGCATGCCGCCGTCCAGCGCGTAGGTCAGGCCGGAGGCGAAGTCGATCAGCCGCTTGGAGAGGTCGGTGTCCGTGCCCTGGAGGTTGAGGATGACCGGCACGTCGTCCTTGAACTGGTCGGCCACCTGCTGGGCGTCGTTGAAGCTCTTGGGGATGACCAGATGCACCTGCACTCCGCCGCGGCCGCCGTTCTGGACGGGGCGCAGGACGCGCGTCTCGCGCGAGGAGCGGGGCGCCTCGTCGGCGAAGATGTCGTCGAACTCGTCGCGGCGGCGGCGCTGCTGGAGACGGCGCACGTTGGGGCGCTCGCGGTAGCGGTCCTCCAGCTCGGCCTCGGGCTGCGGCTCCGCCGTCTCCCGGTAGCCGTCCTCCTCCTCGGCCAGACCGAAATAGACCAGCGTGCGGTGCCAGGTGTCCCTCAGGGCCATCTTGCGTCGTTCTTTCGTGTGCTCAAGCCAAAACCCTTTCGTTTACAAGTTACCCCGTGGCGCGCGCGACCGACCCCACATCGTTCGAGGTTTCCAGCCAAAACGCGGTCCTGCGCGGCGAAACGGCGGGCGACGGGCCCCCCATCGTGACGCTCCACGGGCTGACAGCCACGCGCCGGTACGTGGTCCACGGATCGACGTCGCTGCCGCGCGCGGGCTACTGGACGGTGGCGTACGACGCGCGCGGGCACGGCGAGTCGGATGCTCCGTCCGACCGCTCCGCGTACGACTACGCCGACCTGGTGGGTGACCTGCGCGCCGTTCTCGACGGGCTCGAGATCGGGCGCGCCGTGCTGGCCGGAGTGTCGATGGGGGCGCACACGGCGGTGAGGCTGGCACTGGAGGACCCTGGGCGCGTGGCCGGGTTGGTGCTGATCACGCCGGCGTTCGCGGGGGCGGGGTCCGACGCCGAGCGATGGGACTCAGGGTTGGCCGATGCGCTGGAGCGCGATGGCGTGGAGGGTTTCATTTCGGCCTGGGGCGGCGAGGGCGTGGCGGATCGCTGGCGTGAGGCAGCTTTGGAGAACGCCCGGCAGCGACTGGAGCGCCACCGGGATCTGCGCGCCGTGGCCGATGCGCTGCGGGTGGTGCCGGGCTCGGTGCCGTTCGACGGCCTCGACTCGCTGCGGTCGATCGACGCGCCGACGCTGGTGGTGGGCTCGCGCGACGAGGCCGATCCCATCCACCCGCTGAGCGTGGCCGAGGACTACGCGGAGCGGCTCCCACGCGGAGAGCTGCTCGTGGAGGACGAGGGCAAGTCGCCCCTGGCGTGGCAGGGCGCGCGGCTGTCGAAGGCGATCGCGGAGTGGGCGCGGCGCGAGAAACCGCAGCAATAAGGCGGCGGGCTCGGACGTGGTTGCACTTAGTCTCGCTATGCGAGATCAACTGCAACCACCCCCGCGCGAAGCCGCCAGGCGAGGCCGGATCGTCTCCTCATTGCCGGCGGTTTCAGCCCACCAGCGCGCCCGCGTAGAGGACCGTCCCGAGGCGGACGATGGTCGCGCCCTCGGCCACCGCCACCTCGAAGTCCTGCGTGGTGCCCATCGAGAGGCGCGGCAGCCCGTGCTCGGCCGCCAGCTCGGCCAGGCGCGCGAAGTGGCGGCGGTTGTCCTCGGGACGCTCCACGAACGGGGGCATCGTCATCAGCCCGCCGACCGGCGCCGGGCAGCGCTGGATGAACTCGCCGAGCTCGGCCGGCGCGATCCCGGCCTTGCCCTCTTCCCCGGCCGTGTTCACCTCCACGAGCACCTCCTTCGCCGGGTGCCTCTCGAGCTGGCGAAGCGCGGAGTCCGACGCCAGCGAGTGGATCAGCCGCACGTTGGGCGCCACGTCGCGCACCTTGCGGCTCTGGAGCACGCCGATGAAGTCCCAGTCGAAGAGGTCGCGGTGGTGCTCCTGCTTCGCCAGCAGATCCTGCGCGCGGTTCTCGCCCACCAGCGCGATCCCGGCCTCCGCCAGGACCGGCAGCTCGCCGGCCGGCACGTACTTGATCGCCGCACAGATCTCGACCCGCTCGGGGTCCCCGCCCGCCGCGGCGATCCGGTCGCGGACCCGCTCCAGGTTCTCGCGCATGCGCGGCGCGCTCAGGCCCGTGAACCGCGTGGTCACGCCATCCGCCAGACCATGCCCGCCTGGCGCCCGGTCTCGGGACCGTCGCGGCGGTGGGAGAAGAACAGGTCCGCGCGGCAGCTGGTGCACAGGTCCACGTGGCCGACGCCGGCCACCCCGGCGGCGTGCAGCTTCCGCTCGGCCACGGCACGGAGGTCCAACATGCGCCCGTCGGCCACACCTGCCAAGTCGGAGAACGCCTCCAGCACCTCGGGCCCGACCTCGTAGCAGCAGCTCCCGATCCCCGGGCCCACGACGGCGCTGGGCGGCTCGGTGAAGCTCGCCACCGCGCGCTGAACGATCCCGGCGGCCAGCCCCCGCCAGCCGCAGTGCAGCATGGCCACGCGCCCGTCGCCCGCGAGCGCGACCGGCAGGCAGTCGGCCACCAGCACGAGCAGCCCCAGGCCGGCCAGGTCGGTGGCGTGCCCGTCCACCTTCTCGAGCGGCGTGCCGGGCTGCGCGTACCCGCCGCCGTTCTCCGGTGCGGACTCCCACTCCAGCACCTCGGCGCCGTGCACCTGCCACCCCATCGCCACATCGCCGGGCGCCAACCCGGCGCGCGCCGCCAGCCGGTGGCGGTTGTCGCGCACGCGGTCGGGCTCGTCGCCGGTGAGGATCCCGAGGTTGAGCGACTCGTACGGCGCCGGGCTGACCCCGCCCAGGCGCGTCGAGAAGAGGGCGCGCGCTCCGGGCAGCTCGAACTCGATCGCGGGCGGCGCGCCGGTGGCCGTCGCGGACGCAGCGCCCGCCGTCACGGCGCGTCCCGGCGCGCGATGTCCAGCGCCATCCGCAGCTCGTCGTCGCGGCCCGACACCTCGCCGTCGAGCTTGCGCCGCAGCGTCTCGTCCAGCGCCCGGCCGATCGCAGGCGAGCTGGGCACGCCGGCCGCCACCAGGTCGTCGCCGGTCACCTCGAGGTGCACGTCGCGCAGGTCGGCCAGGAAGCGGAGGATCGGGCCGGCGGGTGCGCCCAGCGCCAGCGCCAGCGCCAGCGTCTCCGCCGGCTCGCAGCGCAGCAGGGCATGGACCGCGGACGGCGGCGGGTCGGCCTTCAGGGCGGGCACGAGCCCCGGGCCCTGACGCGCCGCCGCCATCACGCTCCCCCGGTCCCCCCTGCCCAGGCTCAGCTCCTCGACCCACGGCTCGAGCTCGTCGGGAGCGCGCGATACCAGCGCGGCCAGCGCGGCCAGCCGCGGGTCCGCGCCTGTCTCGACCGAGCCCAGGGCCGCCGCCGCCGCCAGGTCGGGATCGGCCTCCAGGGCCGGATGCAGGGCACGATCGATGCCCAGCTCGCGGAGGCGCGCCAGCGCTGCCGGCGCATCGGGCTCCGCCAGCAGGTCCAGGAGCTCGTCGCGCACGCGCTTGCCCGACACGGTGGCCGGGGCGCCCGCCGCCACCGCCTGGCGAGCCAGGCGCTCGGTCCCCTCGTCCATCCGGAAGCCCAGCCGCGTCTCGTAGCGCACGGCGCGCAGCAGGCGAGTCGGGTCGTCGACGAAGCTGCGCTCGTGCAGCACGCGCACGCGCCGGGCATCCAGGTCGTCCTTGCCGCCGTGGGGGTCGTGGAGGACCCCGACGTCGGAGCCGGTAAGGCCGACGGCCATGGCGTTGATCCCGAAGTCCCGCCGAGCCAGGTCGTCGGCGAGCGGTGCGGCGTCGACCTCGGGCAGCGAGCCCGGCTCCGGGTAGGACTCGCGCCGGGTGCCGGCCAGGTCCACCACCAGGCCGTCGTCCGTCCTCACGGTGGCGGTGCCGAAGCGCTCGTGGGTCACGGCCCGGCCACCCAGCCGCGAGGCGACCTCCCACGCGGCCTCCAGCGCGTCGCCCTCGAGCGCCACGTCCAGATCGACCGTGTCCGCCCCCAGCAGCAGGTCGCGAACCGCGCCGCCCACCAGGTACGCCGGCGGGAGGCCCTCGAGCGCCGGCAGCAGCCGATCCATGCCCGGCACCTCCGCGACGTTCATTCCCGCACCGGGATGCCCGCCTCGCGCATCCGTTCCTTGGCCTGCCCCACCGAGTAGGTCCCGTAATGGAAGATCGACGCGCACAGCACGGCGTCGGCGTGGCCCTCCTGGATCGCGTCCACGAGGTGATCCAGCGTGCCGGCGCCGCCCGACGCGATCACGGGAACGTCGACCTCGTCCGCCACGGCGCGCGTGAGGGGGAGCTCGTAGCCCTCCTCGGTGCCGTCGCGGTCCATGCTGGTCAGCAGGATCTCCCCCGCCCCGCGCTCGACGCCCTCGCGTGCCCAGTCGACCGCGTCGCGCCCGACGGCCGTGCGGCCGCCGTTGACGAACACCTCGTACCCGTCGCCAACCTGCTTCGCGTCGATGGCCAGCACCACGCACTGGGCGCCGAAGACCTCGGCCATCTCCCCGATCAGCTCCGGGCGGGCCACGGCGGCTGAGTTGACGGAGACCTTGTCCGCGCCGGCGTCGAGCACCGCCTGCGCGTCGGCCACCGAGCGGATGCCGCCGCCGATCGTGAACGGGATGAAGACGTCGTCGGCGGTGCGGCGGGCCAGCTCCACCATCGTGTCGCGCTTCTCGTGCGACGCGGTGATGTCTAGGAAGACCAGCTCGTCGCCGCCCTCGCGCTCGTAGCGCATGGCCAGCTCGACCGGGTCGCCGGCGTCGCGGATGTCCACGAAGTTGGTGCCCTTCACCACGCGGCCCTTGTCCACGTCCAAGCACGGGATCACTCGCTTGAGCAGCACGGCCGCCCGCTAGTCCTTCAGCGCCTCGAGCGCCTCGGCCACCGTGAAGCGCCCCTCGTACAGCGCCTTGCCCGAGATCACGCCGGCCAGGTTGAGCAGCCGCAGCGCCTTCAGCGCGCGCAGGTCCTCGGCCGAGGAGATGCCGCCCGAGTAGATGAAGCGGCCGCGGATCACGCCCGCGATATGGCGCACCTCGTCGACGTCCGGTCCCTCCAGCATGCCGTCGCGGTCCACGTTGGTGTAGACGAACTGCTTGACCCCGCGGCCCTGCATCCGCTCGATCACGTCGGCGGGCAGCATCTGGGTCGTCTTCTCCCAGCCCGACACCGACACGTGGCCGCCGCGAACGTCGATCGCCACCACGATCCGCACGCCCCAGGTCTCGATCACCGAGTCGAGGAACTCGACGTCGCTGTACGCGGCGGTGCCCAGCACGACCCGCTCCGCCCCGGCCGCCAGCGCCTGGCGCACGGCCGGCAGCGAGCGCAGCCCTCCGCCGTACTGGACCGGCACCTGCAGCTCCGAGACGATCCGGCGCAGGTGCTCGAGGTTCTTCGGCTCGCCCGCCCGGGCGCCGTCGAGGTCGACCACGTGAAGCGTCTTGGCGCCGGCCTCCACGAAGCTGCGGGCGGCCTCCAGCGGGTCGTCCGCGTAGACGGTCTCGCGGTCGAAGTCGCCCCGCTCCAGGCGCACCGCCCGCCCGTCGCGGATGTCGATCGCGGGCAGGAGGATCATGCGGCGCGGCTGAGCGCCCCGGCGCAGATCCCGGCGAAGTTGCGCAGCACGCGGAGCCCGTTCGCGCCCGACTTCTCGGGGTGGAACTGCACGCCGTAGAGCGGGGCGCGCTCGATGGCGGTGACGAACTCGCTGCCGTAGGTGGCGGTGCCCAGCGCGTCGTCGTCGCGTGTCGGCCGCGGGGAGTAGGTGTGCACGTGGTAGAAGGCGCTGTCGTCCGGCAGGCCGTCGGTGAGCGGGGAGGCGCGGCGCCAGGACACGACGTTCCAGCCGATCTGCGGCAGCTTGAGCTGGCCGGACGGCAGCCTGTCCACCTCGCCTGCCACCAGGCCCAGGCCCTCTGAGCCGCCGAGCTCGGTGGAGCGCTCGAACAGCAGCTGCAGCCCGAGGCAGATGCCCAGAGTGGGAACTCCCTCGCGGAGCCGCTCGGAGACCAGCTCGTCCAGCCCCAGCTCGCGGACGCGCTCCATCGCCTTCGGGAACGCGCCCACGCCCGGCAGCACCACGCCGCCGGCCGCACGCACCCGCGAGTGGTCGCTGGTGACCTCCGCGACGGCGCCGACGTGCTCCAGCGCCTTCTCCACCGAGCGCAGGTTGCCCATCCCGTAGTCGAGCACGGCGATGCGCGGGCCGGCGCTCACAGGAGGCCCTTGGTGGACGGCACGCCGGTCTCGGTGGGATCGATCGCCACCGCGCGGCGGAGCGCCAGCGCGAACGCCTTGAAGGCCGCCTCGATCACGTGGTGGTCGTTGCCCGGCGCCTCCACGCGCACGTGCAGCGTGAGCTTTGCCGTGGACGCGACGGCCCGCAGGAACTCCTGCGCCAGGCCCGGCTCCAGATCGCCCACGCGACGGTCGGGGAACGGGCCCTCGAACACCGCCAGCGGCCTTCCCGAGATGTCGATCGCCGCGCTGGCGCGGGCCTCGTCCATGGGCATCACCGCCTCGCCGAAGCGGGCGATGCCGGCGCGGTCGGCCAGCGCCTGGTCGAGCGCCTGGCCCAGCACCAGGCCGGTGTCCTCCACGGTGTGGTGCGGCCCGGTGTCCAGGTCGCCGCGCACGCGAACGTCCAGGTTCAGCCGCCCGTGGCGCGCGATCGCGTCCAGCAGGTGGTCGAGGAAGCCGATGCCGGTCTCGCGGGTGCCGTCGCCGGTGCCGTCCAGCTCCAGCGACAGCGCGATCTCCGTCTCCCGCGTGGAGCGGGTGATCTCGGCGGTGCGGCTCACGCGCGGCGCTCCATCGATTCGGCGTGGACCGGGAACCCCTCGGCGCGGGCGATCGCCGCGCCCGCGGGCGCGAGGCGCGCCGCCACGCCGTCGGGCAGCGATACCCGAGCCATCCTGCGCCGGAAGGTGGCGGGCGACAGCCCGCTGGCGAAGCGCGCCGCGCCGCCCGTGGGCAGCACGTGGTTCGATCCCGCCACGTAGTCGCCGAACGCGGTCCCCGCGTCGCTGCCCACGAACACGGCACCCGCCGAGCGCACCGTCGACGCCATCCCCTCCGCCTCGGCGCCCACGAGCTGGAGGTGCTCCGGAGCCAGGGCGTCGGCAAGCATGACCGCGTCGCGCACGTCCTTGGTGCGCACGACGGCCGCCACCTCCCCCACCACGCTCGGCCGCTCCGCGCCTAGCGTGCCGAGCAGCACCGCCACCTCGCTCAGGAGGTTGTCGTCAGCCGAGATGAGCGCGATCAGGGTGTCGGGGCCGTGCTCCGCCTGGGCCAGCAGGTCGAGCGTGACCCGCTCGCCGTCCGCCCCCGCGCTCGCGACCACCACCAGCTCGCTGGGACCGGCCAGGCCGTCGATGCCCACGGTGCCGGCCACCTGGCGCTTGGCCTCTGTCACCCAGCGGTTGCCGGGACCGACGATGACGTCGACGGGCCTGACGGACTCCGTGCCGTACGCCAGCGCGGCGATCGCCTGCGCGCCGCCCATCCGGTAGACCTCGCTGACCCCGCACAGGCCGCAGGCGGCGAGGATGGCGGGATGCGCCCGGCCCTCGGGGCCCGGGGGGGCACAGACGGCCAGCTCCTCCACGCCGGCCGCGCGCGCGGTGACCGCGCACATCACGACGGTGGACGGGTAGGGCGCGCGACCGGCGGGAACGTACGCCGCGGCACGGCGGACCGGTACCTCGGCGATCTCCAGCCGCTGTCCGGCGTCCAGCTCGACCGCGACCGGCTCGCGCAGCTGGGCCTCGGCGGCGGCGCGCACGTTCGCGATCGCCGTGTTCAGCCCGGCGAGCACCTCGGGCGCCAGCGTGTTGATCGAGGCCTCTATCTCGGCGGCGTCGACCGCGAGCTGCTCCGGCGCCAGCGCGGCGCGGTCGAAGCGCTCGGTGAGCCGTCGCACCGCGTCGTCGCCGCCGCTGCGCACCTCCTCGACGATCGCGCGGACGTCCGCCTCCACGTCGCCGTCGACGGCCGAAAGCGCGCGAATGTCGCCAGCGGTCGCGTCCGGTCCGAATCCCCGCACCTTCATCCGAGCCCCCTTATCCGTGCCACCAGGCCGTCGATTGCCTCGGCCTTCAGCTTGTGCGACACCGGGTTGGCGATCAGCCGTGCCGTGCAGTCCGCGATCGCCTCCCGCTCGACCAGCCCATTCTCCGCCAGGGTGCGCCCGCTTGCGGTCAGGTCCACGATTGCGTCCGTCAGCCCGGTGATCGGTGCCAGCTCCACCGACCCCTTGACCTCGACGATCTCGGCCTGCCGGCCGGTGCCGGCGAAGTGCCGGGTGGCGATGCGGGGGTACTTGGTGGCGATGCGGACCACGCCCCGGCGGCGCAGGCCCTCCTCGAGCGGGTCGGCGTCGGCGGGCGCCGCGACGATCATCCGGCAGTGGCCGTAGCCCAGGTCCACCAGCTCGTAGACCTCGCGCTCGGACTGCTCGAGCAGCACGTCCTTGCCGGTGATCCCCAGGTCGGCCGAGCCGTGCTCGACGTAGGTGGGCACGTCGCTGGGCCGCACCGTCAGCACGCCCGCGTCCTCGAAGACCAGCTTGCGCTCGTTGCCGCGGATCTCCTCGGTCGGCACGCCCAGGCGGTCGAGCAGGTCCAGCGTGCCCTCGAACAGCGCCCCGCGCGGGATCGCGATTGTCAGCCCCTCGGTCACGAGACGCGCTCCTCCTCGATCTGCGCCTCGTGGACCCGCTGCACGTCCAGTCCCGCGCCGCAGGCCGGGCGAGCCTGGCCGAAGCGCCCGAGCAGCTCGTCGTAGCGGCCGCCGCCGCCCAGCGGGAACGAGACGGCGGGGTCGTAGGCCTCGAAGATCGTGCCTGTGTAGTAGTCCAGGTCGCGCAGAAGCCCCAGGTCGAAGATCACCCGCTCGGCCGCGCCGCGCTCGGACAGCAGCTGGTGGCACGCGCGCAGGTTGTCGACCGCGCCCGCCAGCGACCCGTCCACGCGGTCCAGCACCTCGGGGCCGCCGCGCAGCGTCGGCAGCGTGACCAGCAGATCGCGCGCCGCCGGCGCGAGGCCCAGCCGGTCGATCCGCGCCTCCAGGCTCACCAGGTCGCGCCGCCAGAGCGACTCCAGGAGCGGCGGCTGCTCGTCCTCCGGCACGTCGGTTGCCGCCAGCAGCGAGCGGTAGAGCATGCCATCGCCCAGCCCCACGCGGTGGCGGCGCAGGCCGGCCTCCGACAGCGCCTCGACGGTCACGCCGATCACCTCGGCGTCGCCCTCGGCGCCGCCCACGCCGATCAGCTCGATCCCGCCCTGCAGGAACTCGCGCGCCTGACCGCTGCCGCGCGCCACGGCGCGGTAGGCGTGCGCGAAGTAGCACAGGCGCAGCGGCCCGGCCACGCTGTCGTAGCGGTTGGCCACCAGCCGTGCGATCGGGATGGTTGCGTCCGAGCGCAGCGCCAGCACGTGACCGCGGTCGTCGAACAGCCGGAAGCCGGCGAAGGGTCTCCCCTCGCCAAGGCGCAGCACGTCCTCGTACTCCAGCGCGGGCGTCCAGACCTCGCCGTATCCGTCGCGGTCGAAGACGGCGTGCACGCGCCGCGTGAGCTCTCGGAGCTCGCGCATCTCGTCGGGCAGCACGTCGCGCGTGCCGGGTGGTACGGGATGGATCACGCTGGCCTCCCGCGGAGGCTAGACAGCAAGCGGCTCGGGAGGAACGCGCTCGATGTGCGCGCCGAGCGCCTGGAGCCGCTCGTCGATCCGCTCGTAGCCGCGGTCGATCTGGCGGATGTTGCCGATCTCCGAGCGGCCGTCGGCGCAGAGGGCCGCGATGAGCATGGCCATGCCGGCGCGGATGTCGGGGCTCTCCATGCGCTCGCCATGAAGCCGGCTCGGGCCGCTGACCACCGCGCGATGTGGATCGCACAGCAGGACCCGAGCGCCCATCGATACGAGCTTGTCCACGAAGAAGAGTCTGTTCTCGAACATCTTCTCGAAGATTAGGACCATGCCCTCCGATTGAGTGGCCAGAGCCAGCGCGATGCTGGTCAGGTCGGCCGGGAAGGCCGGCCACGGACCGTCCTCGACCTTCGAGATCGCGTCGCCCTCGTCGTCGCGCACGCGCAGCCGCTGGTCCGGCGGGACGACCACGTCGTTGCCGTCGAACTCCATGCTGCAGCCGAGCCGCTCGAACGCCAGGCGCGTCATGCGCAGGTCCGAGGGCACGGTGTCGCAGATCCGCAGCTCGCCCCCGGTCACGGCGGCCAGCGCCACGAAGCTTCCGATCTCGATGTAGTCCGGGCTGATCCGGTAGTCCGCGCCGCCCAGCTGGTCGCGCCCGTGGATGATCAGGACGTTGGAGCCGATCCCCTCGATCCGCGCGCCCATCTGAAGCAGCAGCCGGGCCAGGTCCTGCACGTGGGGCTCGGACGCCGCGTTGTGGATCACGGTGGATCCGGGCGTGAGCGCGGCCGCCATCAGGGCGTTCTCGGTGGCCATGACGGACGGCTCGTCCATGAAGAAGTCGCAGGCGCGGAGGCCGCCGGGGGCCGACAGGTGGTACCAGCGGTCGAAGGTCACGTCCGCACCCAGCGCGCGGAAGGCGTCGAGGTGCGGGTCCAGGCGCCGGCGGCCGATCACGTCGCCACCGGGCGGGGGCATGTCGGCGCGCCGGAAGCGCGCCAAGAGCGGCCCGGCGACCAGGAACGAGGCCCGGATCCGCTCGGACACGCTCGGGTCGACCTCGGAGGGCGAAACGTCGGCCGCGCGCAGGGCCACGACGTTGTCCTCGCGCCACTCCACGCTCACCCCCAGGCCGCTGAGCAGTGTGAGCATCGCCTCCACGTCGCGGATGCGCGGGATGTTGCGCAGCACGATCTCCTCCTCGGTGAGGAGGCAGGCGGCCAGGGCCGGTAGGGCGGCGTTCTTGTTCCCGGCCGGCACGATGGTGCCCGACAGCGGGTGACCGCCTTCGATGACGAATTTTTCCATCCGAGCTGCCGCGCGAGCTGTGTCCGGGAGCGGCCTGGCAAGGGTATCGGAGGCCATCTGGGCCAGAGTTCGGCTCGGCGCGCCCATTCCCTGCCCTGGCGGGCGGCGCGGTACGGTTGGCGCATGAGCGTGTCGCGCGACCAGGCCTGGGACCTCTTCTGCGAGTGGACCGAGTCAGACTCGCTGCGCAAGCACGTGCTGGGCGTCGAGGCAGCCATGCGCGCGTACGCCCGCGAGTACGGCGAGGACGAGGAGCTGTGGGCGGTCACCGGGATCGTCCACGACCTGGACTACGAGCGCTACCCCGACCTCGGCACCGGTCACCCGCGGATGGCGATCGAGGAGCTGCGCCGGCTGGAGTACCCCGAGGAGGTGGTGGACGCGGTGGCCGGCCACGCCAGCTTCATGGGCGTGCCGCGCGAGACCAAGATGGCCAAGGCCCTGTATGCGGTGGACGAGCTGTCGGGGTTCATCGGCGCGTGCGCCCTGGTCCGGCCCACGGGCATCAACGGGATGACGCCGAAGTCGGTCAAGAAGAAGCTGAAGACGGCCAGCTTCGCCGCGGCGGTCAACCGCGAGGAGGTGCGCGAGGGTGCCGAGGAGCTGGGCGTGGACTTCGACGAGCACGTCGCGAGGGTGATCGCCGCGATGGAGGAGAACGCGGCGGAGCTCGGCCTCGAGGGGGCCGGGGAGCCGGCCGCCGGCTGACCGCGCTCGCGGCCGGGACGTCGACCTCAGAGCGCGCCGCTCACCAGCTCGTAGAGGACGGGCAGGAACACGATCGCCGCCCAGGCCGTGTAGAGCAGGCGCGCGATCCACAACGGGAGTCGCCGGCGGCGGCTGTCGCGGGCGCCCAGCCACAGCGCGATCGCGGCGATCGCCAGGCCCACGCTGGCCACCAGCAGCTGGCCGCTCCACTGCCAGGAGTCGTGGGCGCGCCACCAGTGGTGGAAGCCGGCCACGCCGTCGCCCCCTCCCGGCCGGCAGCCGGCGCCGCCGCAGCGCAGCGAGTAGGCGAGGTACGCCGTGAACGTGATCGCGGCCCCGCCGGTCAGGATGGCGAGCGCCGGCGTGAGCCGCGAGCGGGCCGAGCGCGACTCGGCGGTGCGCAGCAGCCGCGCGAGGGCGGCCGCTACCGCCACGACCGCGATCACCGTGGCCGCCGCCAGCGCTATCTCGGCCGGGCGATCCAGCGCGCGCCCATCGGCCAGCGCGATGCCGCTCACCGCGTGTCCCCCTCAGCCGTAGCGGCCGCCCGCCTGCGCCCACTCGCGCAGGTGGTCCACCGAGCAGAACCCGTCCGGGATCCGGTGCTCGCCGCGGTGGCGGACCAGCAGCAGGCGGACGTCGCCCAGCGGGCCGCCACAGCGGGCGCATGCGTCGATCGAGTCGGCCACGCCGCCGGGCTCGAGCGGCACGCCCGCCTCCCAGTGCGCACCCTGGATGGCCCACGGCACCACGTGCTCCAGCCGGCAGAAGACGGCGCCGCGGTCCCCGGGGGCCTCGGCCAGTCGGTAGCCGTCGGTGCGCTCGACGCCCGCGCCGCACCAGGTGCAGCGCTCGCCGTTCTCGGCTGTCTCGTCGGTTGGCCCCATGGGTAGAGTCAGCGGCAGTGGCTGACTCGGCGCGGATTATCGTCCTGGAGGGCGACGAGACCGGACAGGAGCTGCTCGACCAGGCTCTCCGGGTGCTCGATCCGAGCGTGACCGGAGTGCCGGTGGACCTCGAGCGCTACGACCTGTCGCTGGCCAACCGGCGGGAGACGGCCAACGAGGTGGTGACCGCGGCCGGCAGGGCGATCCGCGAGTCCGGGTTCGGGATCAAGGCCGCGACCGTGACGCCCGAGGGCGCCGACGACGTGGGCAGCCCCAACCGGATCCTCCGCGAGGAGCTGGACGGCAAGGTCATCATCCGCACCGGCAGGCGCATCCCGGGGGTCACTCCGGTCGCCGGCGTCCACTACCCGATCTCGGTGTGCCGCATGGCGGTGGGCGACGCGTACGGCGCCGAGCAGTGGCGCGAGGAGGTCGACGGCGACGAGGTGGCCTACCGCACCGAGCGCATCTCTCGCGCCGTGTGCCGCGCCGTGGCCGAGCACAGCTTCCGCACGGCTCGCAAGATCCACGCCCGTGTGTACGGCGGGCCGAAGTGGACGGTGAGCCCCGTGTACGAGGGCATGCTCAAGGAGGAGCTCGACGCCGCCGCCGAGCGCCATCCCGAGGTGGCCTACCACCCGGTCCTGATCGACGCGACCTACGCCGGCCTCGTGTCGGGCGCCGCGGACGCCCCGCTGGTCATCCCGGCGCTCAACCGCGACGGCGACTGCCTGTCGGACTTCGTGCTTCCGCTCTTCGGCTCGATCGCCGGGGCCGAGTCGGTCGTCCTCTCCCTCGACGAGGGCTACGAGGTGCGCGCTGTGATGACCGAGGCCCCGCACGGCACCGCCCCCGCCCTGGAGGGCAAGAACATCGCCAATCCGATGGCGATGATCATGGCGGTGGCCGCGCTGCTCCACTACGTCGGGGAGCGCGGCAGCCCGGAGGCTGAGCTGGCGTCGCGCGCCGTCTACGAGTCGGTGCTCGAGGCCAGCGCGACCGGCGTGCGCACGCCCGACCTCGCGGGCGCGTCCACCACCAGCGAGGTGGTCGACGAGGTGATCTCGCGCGTGCGGACCAAGATCGACATCTGGTCGTCGCTCGGCTCGAGCGTCTAGGGAGCGGTCGCCGGCTCGCCCGTTTCGGAGGCGGCCGCTGGCTCGCCCTCGGCCAGGAGCGGCGTGAGCGCGTCGCGCACGTGGTCGGGCATCGGCTTCTTGGCCTTGGTCTCCGGATCGATGAAGACGTGGCGCATGGCGCCCTCGACCACGACGCGGCCGTCCACGCTGGCCACGATGCGGGTGCCGAGGGCGGTCTGGCCGAGCCGGCTGGCCGACATCTCGAACTCGATCTCGTCGTCGAAGCCGGCGGGCCCCAGGTAGCGCACGTTGGCCTCCGCCACCACCATGTCGGCGCCTCCCTCGATCATCTCCGCGTAGCCGCCCACCAACTCCCGCCAGAGCTCGGTCAGGACGACGTCGAAGTAGGCCAGCCAGTTGGCGTTGAAGACGACGCCCTGCGGGTCGCATTCCCCGTAGCGGACACGGATCCGGTGCGTGAAGGCTGGGCTCATCGACGTCAGCGTATTGGCGGCCTTGCAACGAAGCTTGCAGGCAGGCGTCGTTCCGTCCGCGGGTCGCCGTAGCTTTGCGAACGCATGTTCCCCTCCCTTCGCAACCGCACACGGGACGCAGTCATACGGGCGGCCGACCGCATGGTCGAGTTCGCCACGCTCGGCGAGTATGGGCTGGAGATGCCCGGCCAGCCGGCCACGGGCGCCCCGGCCAGGGCGAATCGCGGGGCCCGCGGCGCGGGCTCCGGCGCGAGGGGTTCGTCCGCCTCGACGCGGCGACCGGCACCTGCGGCCTCCCCCACGCAGCTGCCGCGCCGCGTCCAGGCGGCCACCCCGGCTGGACGGCGGGCGGCCGATCGCCCGACGCGCAGCGCTCCGGTCATCGTCGCCGGTCCGCCCGTCCGCCAGCGCGGCGGCGCGGTGGCTCCGGCTCCGCAGCCCTGCATCGCGCCGCGGCGACGTTCGCGTTAGACGGCTCGGTCGCCTATCAGGCCGCGCTGGCGCAGCTGATCGCGAAACCAGCGGACCGGCTCCGGGTCCTTGGCCTCGCTCGAGCCGTCGATCTCCATGAAGCGGAGGAACAGCTCGTGGTCGGGTATCCGCTGGAGCAGCGCCTCGAGGGCCCTCTCGTCAAGCTTGCCCTTGCGCTTCATCTTGCGCCAGATCGCGTAGGGACGGTCGTGCAGCTCGACGGTCGCCAGCAGCCGCTCGTCGTCGGTGAAGGGCTCCATGAAGCGGCGGGCGCGCATCGCGTGGTGGTTCTCGCCGCTGCGCGGCAGGAGGCTCCGCACCCGGTACTTCAGCGAGTCGTGGACGAGCGCCACCAGACGAAGAAGGGAGCGTCGCTCGCCCTCCTCGCCGTCGGAGTCGATCAGCTTGAGGACCTGAGCGACGTGATTGCCCACGGCGCCCTCCGGGTGGGCCCGGCGGGGCTTGCCCCACGCCAGGCCCTCGAGCAGCTCCGGCTGGTGGCTGATGGTGGTCTCGAGTGGGCCCTCCGGGCGGAAGCCCTGGATCAGCTCCGACGCCTCGGGCGGCGCTCCGGCCGGCGCGTCAGTGGACAAGCTCGGCGAACCACTCGCCGGCCTCGTGCCGCGCCAGCGTGACGCGCACGATGCCGCCGGGTCCCGAGGCCGCCATCACGGCGCGATCGTTGGCCACGCCGGGCTTGTCGTCCACCAGGACGAGCTCGATCTTCGTCCACTCGAAGTCCGGCCGCTCGGCCGTGAGCGCCTGGATGACCACGTCCGCCATGCCGTCGCGGTCCCATCCCCGGTCGCTTGCCCGGGCCTGCTCGAGCGCGCGGTCGGCGGCGGCTATGCGATCCCCGGTGCGCGGATGCCGGATCCGGCGCAGAGCGCCGAGGTAGCCGAACGCGAACAGCAGCACGAGCACCGCGGCCACGGCGATCACGACTATCGCGAAGGTGGACATGCTGCGAGTCTAATTCAGCCGGCGGGGGCGCCGGGGCGGGCGCCTGCGTCATCCGGGGGGCGCCCGAACCCGCGGTGGATCACGTCGGTCCGGTCGGGAAGCGGCCCCGGACGCACGACGGGCCGCCTCTGTGGACGGCCCGTCTGATGCTCAAACCGGCGGCGACCTACTCTCCCAGGCTCTTGCGAGCCAAGTACCATCGGCGCTGAGGGGCTTAACTGCTCTGTTCGGAATGGGAAGAGGTGTATCCCCCTCGCTATGACCACCGAGATCTTGCGAGACCGGTGGCCCGTCGCCGGAACCTCAAAACCGCCCAGCTGACCGCCAACAACCCGAGTACCGGGTAAAAATCATCCGTCAAGCCCTCGGAGCATTAGTACCGGTTCGCTGAGTGCAGTGCTGCACTTACACGACCGGCCTATCAACCTGGTGGTCTACCAGGGCTCTTACTCCCTCTAGGGGATGGGAGAACTCATCTCGAGGTGGGCTTCCCGCTTAGATGCTTTCAGCGGTTATCCCATCCAGACGTAGCTAACCTGCGGTGCCCTTGGCAGGACAACAGGTACACCAGAGGTCTGTTCATCCCGGTCCTCTCGTACTAGGGACGACTCCTCTCAATTCTCCAACGCCCACGGCAGATAGGGACCGAACTGTCTCACGACGTTCTG
>JAXDIC010000267.1:0-2853 GCA_034664185.1 Thermoleophilaceae bacterium | reverse complement strand
CCTGGGGGTGGGCTCTGGGAGGCGTACTGCCGGGCGGCCGGCTGGAGGTCTGCTTTCCGGTCGTCGACGCCCCGCATGCGGCAAGGCTGAGCGCGAGGATCAGCAGCAAGGCGATTTTCATGATCAGCGCGCGACCACCAGGGGGGACATTCTCGTGCACCGGCGAAGCAGAGCCCATGCCGGAAGCATGGGTCTATCTGCTGCGCTGCCGCGACGGCTCGCTCTACACCGGGTGGACCGTAGATCTCGAGCGAAGGCTGGCCCGTCATCAGGCAGGCCAGGCCAGCCGCTACACGGCCAGCCGCCGGCCGGTCGAGCTTCAGCTCGCGTTGCCGATGCCCGACCGGACGGCCGCGCGCCGCGAGGAGGCGCGCATCAAGCGCCTCCCGCGCTCCGCCAAGCTCGCGCTGCTCCGGTAGTCAGGACGCCTGATCAGGCAGGACGCGCCTACCCGCCGAATCCGTCCGCGGCGATGTAGACGCCCGCGATGGCGTTCGGGTGGATCAGCACCGTTGGCGCCAGGCACTTTCCAGGCAGCGTCATGCGGCCGGCGATGTCCGCGTTCCCGCGGCGCGAGATCGGCACCGGCGGAGTTGTCCCGACAGCCGTCATGGACGCTCCGCAATACAGCGAGGCATTGACCGTCATCACCGGGCCCGGGGTCCCATTGCCAGGAGCCGTGGGGATCACCAGCCCGCGGATCCGCACGCGGAGGCGACCGTCCTGACGCAGCCGTACCTCGCCCTGACGCAGCACCCATGGCGCGCCGCCCGGGACAGCTCCGTTGAGCGTGGGGTCACCGGGGACGCTCGGCGCCAGCGAGGTTTCCAGCAGCGTCACGCCGCGATGGCCTCCGCGCGTGCTGTTGCCCTCCCGGCCCGAGGCGGTCACGGCCGCCGTCGCAGATCCAGCCAGTGCCGCGGCCACCAGTGTCGCCACGGCCTTGTGCGTCGAAACCATCATCCCGCACCTCCCTCGCTCGTCATTGATCTCCTACTCCGAAGACGCGCGAATCGCGCGATCCTTCCCGGCGGCACCGCACTTCGTAGCGCGGCATAAGCTGCACCGGGTGAGGGTGCGAAACCGAGAGTCACCGTCGCTGTCGCCGGCCGGGTTCTGGGAGGAGCTCAGGGCACGAGATCGGGGCCTCGCCGCGACACGTCGAGCTGCGCGTACCGCGATCGTCATGCCGACGATGTTCGCCCTGGCCGACAAGGGGATCGGCAACCCGATCGTGGCCACGTTCGCGGCCTTCGGATCGTTCGCGATGCTGCTGCTGGTCGACTTTGGCGGCTCGATGCGGGAGCGCCTTGAGGCCCAGGCGGCGCTTGCGATCGTCGGCGGACTGTTCGTCTGCGCCGGAACCGTGGCTTCGCGCTCAGCCTGGCTTGCCGCCGGGGTGATGGTGGTGATCGGATTTGGCGTGCTGTTCGCCGGCATCGCCAGCTCGGTGTTGGCCGGGGCCGCAACATCGCTGCTGCTGGCGTTCATCCTGTCGGTGTCGCTCGTCGGCACGCTCTCCTCGCTCCCGGACCGGCTCGCCGGCTGGGGCATGGCCGCCGGAGCGTCCCTGCTGGCCGTGGCGCTGCTGTGGCCAGAGCCCGAACACGACCCGCTGCGCTTGGCCGCCAGCGCGGCGTGCCGAACCCTCGCCGCGAGGCTGCGATCGGATGTCGCCTTCGCGCTCGGGCGCGAGTCCGGCGTCTCGGAGGACGACCACGACGCCGCGATCGCCCGCGCCAATGCCGCTGCCGCAGCGCTGCGCCGGACCTTCCTGGCGACGCCGTACCGTCCGACCGGTCTGGCAACCCAGGCGCGGATGGTCGTCCGGCTGGTCGATGAGCTCAGCTGGCTCGACGAGATCGTCCTCGGGTCCGTTCCCCGACCCGACGGGAAGCCGACCAGTCGCCGGGCCTGCGCGGTCCGCTCAGCGGCGGCGGCGGTGCTCGAACGCGGCGCCGATCTGCTCGACGCACCGGGCGCGGACTCCGACGCGCTGGGGGCGGCGCTCGCGGAGCTGCGGCAGGCGCTCGCGGATCTGGAGCGGGGCGACTCCCTGATGCTGCCCGCTCGTCCCGTCGCGCCGGACGCCGGCGGGCCTGCCGCCGAGGACAGGATCAGCGCCTTCATCACCTCGCTGGACCCGGGCTTTCGCGCCCAGGAGCTGGGATTCGCCGTGTCGCAGGTGGCGGCGAACATCGACCTGGCCGCAGCCGCCGAGCGACGG
Organism: Thermoleophilaceae bacterium; assembly: GCA_034664185.1. GTDB lineage: Bacteria > Actinomycetota > Thermoleophilia > Solirubrobacterales > Thermoleophilaceae > AC-37. The sequence continues at coordinate 626 of JAXDIC010000267.1, read as the reverse complement.
ACCTGGCTCGAGCGGCTGCTGGGTCGCCAGCCCGCAGGCATTCCCGGGACGCTGTCCGCCGCGCAAGAGCGCGCCGGCGCGCACGTGGAGCGGCATTCGGTGTGGCTGCACAACAGCGTGCGAGGCGCGGTCGCGCTTGGCGTGGCGGTGTTCGTCGCGCGGCAGTCAGGGGTTCAGCACTCGTTCTGGGTCGTGCTCGGCACGCTCTCGGTGCTCCGCTCCAACGCGCTGAGTACGGGACAGAACATCGTGCGCGGCCTGCTCGGCACGGTGGCCGGGTTCGTCGTCGGCGCCGCGCTCGTCGCGCTGATCGGCACGAACACCACCGTGCTGTGGCTTTTGCTCCCGGCCGCGATCCTGCTCGCCGGCCTGGCACCAGCCATAGTCTCGTTCGCCGCCGGTCAAGCCGCGTTCACACTCACCCTGTTGATCCTGTTCAACATTCTGCAACCGGCCGGGTGGCAAATCGGGCTGGTACGCATCGAGGACGTTGCCGTCGGGAGCGCGGTCAGCCTCCTCGTCGGGCTCCTGTTCTGGCCACGCGGCGCGGCCGCCGCGCTCGGGACGGCGCTGGCCCAGGCCTACGCGGCCAGCTCGCGGTACCTGGCCGGCGCGGTGGAATTCGG
>JAXDIC010000237.1:0-6824 GCA_034664185.1 Thermoleophilaceae bacterium | reverse complement strand
CCGCCGGTCATGTACTCGCAGCCGTGGTCGCCCACGCCCTCGACCACCGCGTGCACGCCCGAGTTGCGCACGGCGAAGCGCTCGCCGGCGAGTCCGCGGAAGAACGCGCGCCCGGCGGTGGCGCCGTAGAGCACCGTGTTGCCGATCACCACGTTGTCCTCCGGCACGAACGTGCAGCCCTCGGGGGGCCGGACGGCCAGCACGCCGCCGGACAGGCCCTTGCCGGTGTAGTCGTTGGCGTCGCCGTGCAGGGTCAGGGTGATGCCGGCCGCCAGCCAGCCGCCGAAGCTCTGCCCGCCCGCGCCCTGGAGCGTGACGTCGATGGTGCCCTCGGGCAGCCCCTCGGCGCCGTAGCGACGCGCGACCTCACCGGAGATCAGGCCGCCCACGCAGCGGTGCTTGTTCTCCACCCGCAGCGACGCCTGCACGCGCTCGCCGCGCTCGAGGGCGGGCTCCGCCAGGCGGATCAGCTCGTGGTCGCGGTGGTCGTCCAGGACCGGGTCCTGAGGACGGACGCGGCGCCGCGCCACCTCGGGCGGCGCGTCCGGTGGCGCGAGCAGCGCCGAGAGGTCCACCCCGCGAGCCTTCCAGTGCTCGACGGCGTCGTCGGTCTTGAGCAGGTCGGTGCGCCCGACCATGTCCTCGAACTTGCGGATGCCGAGCTGGGCCATCAGGCCGCGCACCTCCTCCGCGACGAAGAAGAAGTAGTCGACCACGTGCTCGGGCTGGCCGCGGAAGCGCTTGCGCAGCTCCGGATCCTGAGTGGCGATGCCCACGGGACACGTGTTGAGGTGGCAGGCGCGCATCATGATGCAGCCCATCGAGATGAGCGGCGCGGTGGAGAAGCCGAACTCCTCCGCGCCCAGCAGCGCGCCGATGACCACGTCGCGCCCGGTCTTGAGCTGGCCGTCGGTCTGCACGACGATGCGGTCGCGGAGCTTGTTCATCACCAGCGTCTGCTGGGTCTCGGCCAGTCCGATCTCCCAGGGCACGCCGGCCGACTGGATCGACGAGACCGGCGACGCACCCGTGCCGCCGTCGTGGCCCGCGATGACCACGTGGTCGGAGTTGGCCTTGGCCACGCCCGCGGCGACGGTGCCGACGCCCACCTCGGCCACCAGCTTGACGCTGATGCGCGCGGTCGGGTTGGCGCAGCGCAGGTCGAAGATGAGCTGCTTCAGGTCCTCGATCGAGTAGATGTCGTGATGCGGCGGCGGCGAGATGAGGCCGACGCCCGGCGTGGAGTGCCGGATGCTGGCGATGTACTCGTCCACCTTGTGTCCGGGCAGCTGTCCGCCCTCGCCCGGCTTGGCGCCCTGCGCGACCTTGATCTGGAGGTCGTCGGCGTTGACCAGGTAGTGGGCCGTGACCCCGAAGCGCCCCGACGCGACCTGCTTGATGGCCGAGCGCCGGTAGTCGCCGTTGGGGTCCCGCGTGTAGCGGACCGGGTCCTCGCCGCCCTCGCCGGTGTTCGACTTGCCGCCGATCCGGTTCATGGCGATCGCGAGCGTCTCGTGCGCCTCGCGCGAGAGCGAGCCAAGCGACATCGCGCCGGTGGCGAAGCGCTTGACGATCTCCTTGGCCGGCTCGACCTGCTCGATGTCGATCGGCTCCCCGGGCGGGTTCAACTGGAGCAGCCCGCGCAGCGTGGCCTTGCGCGAGGACTCCTGGTTGACCATGCGCGTGTAGTCCTCGTACTCCTCGCGCCCGCCGTGGCGCACCGCGTGCTGGATCTTGGCGATGGTGTCCGGGTTCCACTGGTGGTGCTCGCCGTCGCGCCGCCACATGTGCACGCCGCCCACCGGCAGCCGTTCGCTGGTGCGCGGGAACGCGCGCTCGTGACGCTCGAGGGCCTCGCGCGCGAGCACGTCCAGCCCGATGCCGCCGATGCGCGACGTGGTGCCCGTGAAGTAGCTGTCGATCAGGGCGCGCTCCAGTCCGACGGCCTCGAAGATCTGCGCCCCCGAGTAGCTGCGCACCGTCGAGATCCCCATCTTGGAGATCGTCTTGAGGATGCCCTTGCCCATCGACTTGACGAGGTTGGCGTCCGCGACCGCGGCCGACTCGATGCCCGCCAAGAGGCTCTTGTCGAACATCTCGTGCAACGTCTCGAAGGCCAGGTACGGGTTGACCGCCGAGGCGCCGTAGCCAAGCAGGCAGCAGAGGTGATGGACCTCGCGCGGCTCGCCCGACTCGATGACCAGTCCGGCCTGGAGCCTGGTGCCCTGGCGGACCAGGTGGTGGTGCACGCCCGACACCGCGAGCAGCGCCGGGATGGGCACGCGCTTGGCGCCGGCGCCGCGGTCGGACAGGATGAGGATGTTGTCGCCCGCCTCGATGCGCTCGGACGCCTCCCGGCACAGCTTCTCCATCGCGCTGGCCAGGCCCGCGGCGCCCTCCTCCACCGGCCAGGTGGCGTCCAGCGTGTGGGCGGCGAAGATGTCGTGGTCGACCTGGCGCAGCTTCTCCAGCTCGCCGTTCGAGAGGATGGGCTGACCGATGATCAGCTGGTGCGCGTGCGCGGGCGTCTCGGTGAACAGGTTGGACTGCGGGCCCACGGCGGTCTCCAGGCTCATGACCACGCGCTCGCGGATCGGGTCGATGGCCGGGTTGGTGACCTGGGCAAAGAGCTGCTTGAAGTACGAGTAGAGCGGCGGGCTCTTGTCCGAGAGCACGGCCAGCGCGAAGTCGTTGCCCATCGAGCCGATCGGCTCCTCGGCGCTGACGCCTCCCATGCGCGCGAGCGTGATGCGCAGGTCCTCCTGCGTGTAGCCGAACATGAGCTGCCGGGTGCGGACCGGGTCCGCAGGCATCTGGCTGGGCGCCACGTCCGGCAGGTCGTCGAGGTGGACGGTGCACTCGCGGTACCAGTCGCCGTACGGCTTGCGCCCGGCGATGTCGCGCTTCAGCTCGTGGTCCTGCACGATCCGGCCGGCCTCGACGTCGACGAAGAACAGCTTGCCGGGCTGGAGCCGGCCCTTCTGGATCACGTCGGCCGGGTCCTCGGCCTCGAGCACGCCGGTCTCCGACGCGAGCACGACGAAGTTGTCGCGCGTGAGCTGCCAGCGGCCGGGGCGCAGGCCATTGCGGTCGAGCGTGGCGCCGATCACGCGGCCGTCGGTGAACGCCACCGCGGCGGGTCCGTCCCACGGCTCCATGAGGCACGAGTGGTAGGCGTAGAAGTCGCGCACGTCCGGCGGCATGCTGGTGTGGTTCTCCCACGCCTCCGGCACCATCATCATCAGCGCGTGCGGCAGCGAGCGGCCGCCGAGCACCAGGATCTCCAGCACGTTGTCGAAGATCGCGGAGTCGCTGCCCTTCTCGTCGACCGCGGGAAGCAGCTTCTGGAGGTCCTCGCCGAACGACTCGTTGAGCAGCTGCGACTCGCGCGCGCGCATCCAGTTGACGTTGCCGCGCAGCGTGTTGATCTCGCCGTTGTGGCAGATCATCCGGTACGGATGAGCGAGCTGCCAGCTGGGGAACGTGTTGGTCGAGAAGCGCGAGTGGACCAGCGCCAGCGCCGTGGTCATCCGCTGGTCGCGCAGGTCCGGGTAGTAGCGCGGCAGCTGCGGCGATGTGAGCATTCCCTTGTAGACCAGCGTGCGCGACGAGAACGACGGGATGGCGATGTCCTCGCCCAGCCGCTGCTCGATGACGCGGCGGATGACGTACACCTTGCGCTCGAAGGCGTCCTGGTCGTCGCCCAGCGTGGAGCCGACGAAGACCTGACGGATGAACGGCTCGACCGCCGCGGCGCTTGGGCCGGGCACGTCGTGGTCGACCGGCACGTCGCGCCAGCCGAGCAGCTCCTGGCCCTCCTCGGCCACGACCTGCTCGACGGTCTGCTCGGTCTGTGCGCGGCGCTGCGCGTCGGGCAGTAGGAAGCAGACGCCCACGGCGTAGCGCCCCGCGTCCGGCAGCTCGAAGTCGACGACGGCCTTTAGGAATTCGTGAGGCTTCTGCAGCAGGATGCCGGCACCGTCGCCGGTGTCGATCTCGGCGCCGCTGGCGCCGCGGTGCTCCAGGCGGTCAAGGACCGTGAGCGCCTTCTGCAGCGTCAGGTGCGAGCGCTCGTTCGAGAGATCGGCGACCGCGCCGATGCCACAGGCATCGTGCTCGAAGTTCGGGTCGTAGAGGCCCGCGGCCCCTGGTCGCTCAAGTCGGTGCATGCTAAAGAGGAATCAGGGCCGCTCGGCGGTCGGCCGGTCGGGGAATATTAGCGGCGAAACGGGCGGAAACGCCAGATCTCCGCTCCCATTCTGCGATCCCCCGGAATGGGGAAGGGCCCCGCCGAAGCGGGGCCCTTCCGCGGCCGGCGCCAGGCGCCGGCTCGGCTGTGGCCGGGGGATCAGCCGTCGCCGTGAGGCTCGCCGTGGTGATCGCCGCCGCCCGAGGGCGGGGTGTCGCCGTGCGTGTCGCCAGTGTTGTCGCCTGAGGTGTCGCCCGTGGTGTCGCCGGTGCCGTCGCCCGTGCCCGAGCCGGGGGTGTCGCCGGTCGACCCGGAGCCGTCACCGGTGTCGCCACTCACGTCGCCGGAGCCGTCGTCGGTCGCGTCCGCCGGGTCCGACCCCGCGCTCTGTTCGTCGCCGTTGGTCACGCCGTCGCCGTCGGAGTCCTCCGCGCCGTCGGGAGTGCCGTCGGCGTTGGTGTCGCTCACCGTCGGATCGGTGCCCTCGTCGACCTCGTTCAGGTTGTCCACGCCGTCTCCGTCCGCGTCATCGGCGGCATCGTTCACGCCGTTCCCGTTCGTGTCCGGGTTGCGCGGATTGGTGCCCGACTCGAACTCGCCCTTGTTGTTCAGGCCGTCCTTGTCCTGGTCCCTGTTGGCCTGGTTGACCTTGAGCGACAGGTGGTTCTTCTTCTCCCACTTGTCGGGCAGGCCGTCGTGGTTGCGGTCGCGCGCGGTGGCGGGCCTTGCGCCGTGCTTGTGCGACTTCGAGCCGTGCTTCTTCGCGGCGGCCACTCCCGGGAGTCCCAGGAGAGCCACGAGCGCGAGTGCGCCTGCGGCGATCAGCTTCATACGGGTCATGTCTTGTGCCTCCTTCGGCAGCCGGCGGCCTTCGTCGAGGCCCCAGCATTTGCGCCCCGCCCTCGCGAGCGGGTTGCCCTTTCGTTTGAGCTACGTCGGCTGTAACGAGGCGGCGGCTCAGAAGTCACGCGGGCTTGGACGTTCGTTCGAACCCATCCGGCCCCTCGGCCGTATGCCCTCCCAGATGCTCCGTCGTTCGTCCTCGCTCATGGCCGTCACCGCCCTGCTGGTCGCGCTCGGGATCGTGCTCGCCGGAGGCACCGCGGCCTCGTCGTCCAACTCGGTCACCATCGTCGGCGACTACATCAGCGGCTACCACTTCAGCCCCAAGAAGCTGACGATCAAGGCGGGCAAGAAGGTGACCTGGTCATGGAGCAGCGACGACCACCACAACGTCACCTTCAAGAGCCCCAACAAGCACTCGAAGACCGCCGCTTCCGTCACGGGCTTCAAGATCAAGTTCAAGAACCCGGGTACCTACAGGTACCACTGCACCGTCCACGGGTTCAAGGGCAAGATCGTCGTCAACTGACGGCGACCGGTTAGGCCAGCGCGGGCGCCTCCGGCAGCCGCTCCAGCGCGGCGTCCATGTCGGCCTCGGAGAACTCGACGTCCTCGAGCGATCCCGAGAGGTAGGCGTCGTAGGCGGACAGGTCGAAGTGCCCGTGGCCGCAGAGCCCGAACAGGATCACGCGCTGCTCGCCCGCCTCGCGGGCGGCGTCCGCCTCCTGGACCACCGCGCGGATGGCGTGCGCGGGCTCAGGCGCCGGCAGGATCCCCTCGGTGCGCGCGAACTGCACCGCTGCCTCGAAGGTCTCGTTCTGCCTGTAGGCCACCGCGTCCACCAGGCCGCCCTTGACCAGCGCGGAAACGAGCGGCGAATCGCCGTGGTAGCGCAGGCCGCCCGCGTGCAGCGGCGGCGGCACGAAGTCGTGCCCGAGCGTGAACATCGGCAGGAGCGGCGTCATGCCGGACGTGTCGCCGAAGTCGTAGCGGTAGGCGCCGCGGGTGAGCGTCGGGCACGCCGCCGGCTCCGCCGCCAGGAAGCGGGTCGAAGCCTGGCCGCGCAGGTTGCGACGCAGGAACGGGAACGCCAGCCCGGCGAAGTTGGAGCCGCCGCCCACGCATCCGATCACCACGTCGGGCTCCTCCCCGGCCATGCCCATCTGCGCCATGGCCTCCTGCCCGATCACCGTCTGGTGCAGGCAGACGTGGTTGAGCACGGAGCCCAGCGCGTAGTTGGTGTCGGCGTCGCCGGCCGCGACCTCCACGGCCTCGGAGATCGCGATGCCCAGCGACCCCGACGTGTGAGCTGCCTGCGCCCGGCCCGACTCGGTCGTGTCGCTGGGCGAGCGGTGCACCTTGGCGCCCCAGGCCTCCATCAGCGAGCGCCGGTAGGGCTTCTGGTCGTAGCTCGCCCCGACCATGTACACGAGGCAGTCGAGGTCGAACAGGCTGCACGCCAGGGCCAGCGCCGAGCCCCACTGCCCCGCGCCGGTCTCCGTGGCCAGCCGCTCCACGCCCGCGCGCTTGTTCTCGTACGCCTGCGGCACGGCGCTGTTGGGCTTGTGCGAGCCGGCCGGCGAGCCGCCCTCGTACTTGTAGTAGATGTGGGCCGGGGTGTCGAGCGCCTGCTCGAGGCGGCGCGCGCGGAACAGCGGCGACGGGCGCCAGCGCTTGTAGATGTCGCGCACCTCGTCGGGGATCTCGACCTCGGGATCGGTCGCCACCTCCTGCTCGATCAGCCCCATCGGGAAGATGGGCGTCAGGTCGGGCGGCCCTGCGGGCTCCTGGG